>CAIKAH010000001.1 GCA_903825355.1 uncultured bacterium
ACCTCTTCAAAGGCCTCTGGATTGACAACAGTGACTGGCAATGGGAGAAACACCCGGTTATTCATTTGGATATGACTGCTGCCGCGGGTAAAACAGCAACCGCTACTGAGGTGCGCAAGGGGATTGTCGATTTACTGTTAAAAAACGCTAAAATTCTTGGGATTGCTGACTTAGAAAAAGATTTCCCCTTTCTCATGCTCAAACAATTGATTGAAAAAGCGCATGAGCTCTATGGCCAAAAGACAGTGGTTATCATCGATGAATATGACAAACCAGTCCTAGATGCAATTGATGACAAAACACGCAGAGATGCTATTCATAAAGAAATCAGCGATTTGTACAGCCAGCTAAAGCCTGCAGAAGAACATCTGCGTTGCGTACTGATCACCGGGGTGTTCAAATTCACACAGACATCTATTTTTTCTGGCCTGAACAACTTGAACGATATCACCTTTGACCCTGCTGCAGCTGCTTTAATTGGTTACACCGAAGATGAGATTAGGCTCTTTTTTGCCGAGCACTTAGCTGCATTAGCAGCACAATCAGCATGCTCTGTCGATGAGATGATGCATAGCCTACAAAAGCAATACAATGGTTACAGTTTTGGGGTGAATATCACAACCAAGCAACTGTTTGGCCGTGTGTATAATTCTTTTGCGCTCAATTATGTCTTTGCCAAACAGCAGCAATTAGATCGTTGGTTTGCATCTGGCACCCCAACAGCGCTTGTAAAAAAACTCATAGAAGAACAGTTACAAACGCTAGACCAAAAACAATTATATATTCCCTTCAACCTCCTTGAGCAATCATCCTCGCCAGACAAAATTTCAAGCATCCTGCTTTTGTACTATGCTGGCTATGTAACCATGAAAGCATGCACCGGCACCCAATTCAATACGATGATCACGTTAGATTTTCCAAACGAATCGGTCAAAAAAGCATTTGCTGAAGCCTTGTTGCCTGAAATTACCCAGCTGCAAGACATCATGATTAGCAGGCTGGTAATGGCCTTGCAACATGCCTTGGCAGAGCAACAGCTCGATCAGCTACAGCAACTACTCAATGATGCGCTTGCCAACGTCTCCTACACACTGCTTGCCAAAGCCGATGAAAAACCAGCAAATGAAAACCTCTACCACATCATTTTCACTATCCTCTTTTCTGCCTGTGGCATGCGTGTTACAAACGAAGAACACACCAACCGTGGCCGCATGGATATTGTAATTGACCTGGATGATGTTATTTACGTCATTGAACTCAAGATAAATCAACCTGCTCGTGTGGCTCTTGACCAGATAAAAGACAGGCAGTACCCCGCTAAATTTCGGCACTTGGGTAAAAAACTATATGCCGTGGGGGTTTCAATTAGCACTGCTCAGCGACTGGTACAAGAAGTTGCGTGGGAGGCAATCCCATAATTTTGTTATAACCAGCAGCAGTCTTGTAGGGTGAATATTGAATAAAATCAACACACTATATTTTTACCGTCAGCGCACCAAACACCGAAAAGACATCAAAGCTGCGGCCCGTCTGTAACCACTCATAGCTGCCGCCCAGGCGCAGATGCACTTCCTGTTCATTAAGCATGCCAGTAAAACCAAGCGTTGCATGCAGCTCATGCGAGAAGTATTGCGGCATGGCTGCAGACTGCAGATCAAGGTCACTGTTACGTAGTGCTAGCCCAGCATTAGCAGGATCTGCGGGATCACCAAACGCATCTTTAAAAACAGCAATGTGATCGCTAATAGAGATGCTTTTTGGAGCGGCATAAATTGCCGCACGCGAAGCAGCAAGCTCATTTGGCGCGAACTGCCCCGCAATAAATATGTTTGCCGGAAACTCCCCCCGCAGAGCCAAGCGCTCTTTTTCACGCACAAATACCCCATAGCCAACAGAAGCAGAAAAACCCTTAAATCCAGTTTGTAACGCAATCCCCGCTGTCCCCTGACTGCGCGCTGCAACACGCACAGGTCGCGTTAAAAAATTAACCCCTGAGACGGCACTGAAAGGATTGTTTGTGGCATCAACCAATAGCAAATAACGGCTCCATGGACCAGCTTGTGCAAGATCAAACGTACGCAGCTCTGTGCCTGACAGTTGTACTTGATACTGCGCATGCGCCTTAAGATCAACTACCACCTGCTGCCAACGCCATAGTGTCTCGTGCAGTGTTGCATAAACACCAAGGGTGCCATGCCCATTACTACCAAGGAGTGGCTCAAACAAGTACTCTGCCGTAGCTTTTGGCGCTGTTGGCAGTTCGCCACGCACGCCCAGTATTACTGATGGTGCTGGTTGCACCTGCAAATCAACGCTCACGTCACCCATCCCGCGCAGCTCGGGCGTACGGTCACTAATTTTGCCATACCGCTTTGCAGGGTTGCTAAAAGCTTCAAGGGCTGACAGTTCGTATTGCGGTTGGATTGTTTGCAATAGACGAGAATCAGCACCCTCTAAGACATTAAGAATCTCAATTGTTCTCCTGTTAGGCGATGCAAATTGCACAGCCGTTTCATGCAGCTTAAGGGTATTGCGCATGTGCGCAACAGGAAAAGCAATAGCCGCCTGCCACGGTATATGCCGTATAGCATTCCTGTAACAAAGCTGTGTTGTCGCATAGAGTGACGAAAAACCTGGTTGCAAGCTAATAACACTTGCATATTCATTCAACCACTGTTGTGCTGACTTTGGCGTAGCCCCTCTACCGCTAGGAAAAATTGCTGCAACCGCTGGTGGTATTATGGTATTTTCACCAACAATTTGTAGCCACATAGCTGAAATGTCTCGATCACCGGGCGCATTCGCACCTTTTACCGTTAGATTATTTTTGCCATGGGGTAAAAAATACGAAGCAAAGCGACTATCATTCGTTGATACCTGATAGCCAGCCGTAGCGTTAAAACTAAATCCCCCTACGCCAGCTTGTGCGACCTTATAATCAGCATGGTCAGCAAATTGCAAGAGCTGATCTGCCAAAGGTGCACGTGGTTGAAAAAATGATCTTCCCGTTACCTGCCCAGCGGTGGCGCTAACCGCATACATTCCTAAAAAACCCAATACATACCACAAGCAATTAATCTTTTTCATCTATATCACCATCATCTATTTTAAATCTACTTAACTGTTGCTGCAATGTTGCTATATAACTTTTTTGTTTCTCTAAGCTGCTACTAAGATTCGCTATAACCACTTCTTGTTTAGCAGCTTGATCTTGCAATCTGCCATTTGCTAGATCTTTCTCGCGGCAACGCTCAAAAAATCCTTGGACTTTTGCTTCAGCAAGAGAGATATCACTCCTTAATTGTTCTAACTCCTCTAGTTGCTTCCGATTGTTATCTTGAGTGACTCTAAGCTCTTCTAGTAAATCAGTATTTCTAGCTTGCAATGACTCCGCAGCCTTAGCTTTACTCTTTGCCTCCTGCAAGCTACGAATAGACTCTTCATTTCTCACATTTAAATCACTAACCCTATCGAGTAGCTTTTTATTCTCCTGCAAGCAATCATCCAGTTGAGCGCTGAGCTGACGCTGGTTTCCCGTCATGGTACGTAAAACCTTTTCAAGCGGTCCTTTTTTTTCTTCTTCTTTTTGCAATGAAGAAATTTTATCTTTGTCAATTTTATTTTGATCTTCTAAAGTACTCACCTGTTCATTTAAAAAAGCTATTTCTTTAGTCAATGTTTCTACTTGTTGTTCTATACGAAGCCGTGTTTCTTCTGCAAGCTTATGTTGCTTAATTAATGCATTATTTTTTTCTTGCAACTCCGCTACCGCCAATCTAAGCCTTTGCTGCTCAACCACTGATGCTTGTAATTCTTGGGCCTCACGTTGCTTCATACCATCCATTATCGAACGCCACTCGGCTTCAAGCGAAGGATCAAATAAAGGCTCACTTGTCAGTGCAGGCGCAGTTGTATCAACTGGTTTTTCTCTGCTGGCCAACTGTGCACGTAGCCTAGCGTTTTTTATTTTCAGTTTATCAAACTCACGCTGCATCCAACTAAACTCTGGATCTTTTCCCACTGTATCTTTTAAATCAGGTGGTACAGAAACGGCCGTTGCTAAGTAATTACGTAACATCTCAATTTCTGCTAACAGACGTTCTCTTTCACGAGCATGCTCTTCTTGCAATACAGTAATATGCTGGTGAACTTTCTCTTCTTTTTTTGATAGATGATCTTTCAGCTTTGCTCTACGCATTTTTTGCGCAGCAACATCTCTCCTTTTTTCTTTTGCTACCTGAGCAGTTCTTACCGCATTAATCACCCACGGCATTTGTCGCTGTATCAACGCTTCTGCATCAACTCCTTCGTACATCCGTACATCACGAGCAGCGCGACATTCTAAAAGGGCCAGCCGAGCGGCAAGTTGACGTTGCTTGGCATCATTCAAACTACTAAAATCTATATCCGCAGCACTAACAGCGCTGGAAGATAGATTAAAACTACTAGAAGAAGCAGCATCTGTTTCTTCAGGGGCTGCTGATTGCAAAATAGTAAGTAATTCGCCATATGATTTTTGTGGAAACATACTTTTTATATCGCCACTAATGCGTTGAAGCTCCTGAGATAGTTTTTTTATTTTCTTTCGAGACGAGGCTCGCATTTTCCAACGGGTAAAAGCATCTTTTAGAATGCCGTGCTCAGCCCCTTTTTTAACATGCTCTGCCTCGAGCTTCATCCGAGCCGCTTCAGCTTCAGCCTTCAAGCGCTCTTTTTCTGCTGCAGCCGCTAGTGCTTGCTCACGTTTAGCTTCATCTTCAGCTGCTTTTAAAGCTGCTTCATGCTTAAGTCTTTCTACTTCGATGGCACGCAGCTGATCCTCTTCTATCTTTTTTTTAATTGCTACAATTTTTGATTCAGCCATTGTTTGCACATTTGTCCATTCTTTTCGCTCTTGCTTATGGAGAAGGGATTGAGCCAACTTAGTATTTGCTATGGATTTAATATTTTCTGCCTCTGACAAACTGAGAGAAGAAGTTGTAAGACTTACTAGCAAGGAGCTCGCTGAAACTTCACCTGTACTAAAAGACATACCAGTAGACGAACTAACTAAAAAATATGGCGACAGAAATATCATCTGCACCATGAAAATTCTTAAAAAATGATATTTCTTCATAACTAACACCCATTCACAAAACACATTAATCAATATCTTCTATACTAAATTACTTATCCAAGTATTAAAAAATAATGCTCCTAGATGCACGTTTTTGAGAAAAATAGTACTAAAAAGCTGATTCAAGCTTTTTTTTGGATTCGTGCGTTTAAGTAAAATATTTTTCTACACTGCTTCATCTTCAACCCCTAAATATGTTTAATCCTCTTTGTGCTTAAAGGTACTATATGAAAAAAAATATGATTTCCAGCGCAGCTTTTTTCTGCTTTTTACTACTAGCGACGCGCTGTCTTGCAACCCCCGCAGTTGCATTAGAACAACAGTTAAAAAGCAGTTCCCTTACCATAGAGACAGCAAAATTGATTGAACACGAAGCGAACAATATGCTGAATCAATCAAACATATCGAAAGCAGACCGGCAGATATTCACTAAGATTTACTTGACCGCACAACAAAAAATCGCTGCACTTACAGCAACACTTGATCAGCTTGCGCTAGCAAAAGCTGAAGCAAAAGGAAAAACAGCACAGATAGCAGCAGCGGCGGCCGATGCAGCGGCTTATCTGCAAAAAGCAGCAGATGACCATGGCGTTACAACTTGTAGCCCTGCCATAAATATAACCTATAGCACGCCTTCTGACCCTGAGGTGTACAATGATGCTATTCGTCAGGCACTTATTGCGCAGGCCACATCACCATTTCCAAACAAAGAAGGCGTAATTGCCTTTATTAATGAGGCAACCCATAAGCTGTATGTAGATATAAACATGCTATACAGCAAGACCATTCCTCCCGCCACTTCAAGTAGCACTGTCCATCTGCCCGCATTGAAAAAAACTACCGATAAACTTCAACGAGCAACAAAAAAGACTACGCACTTAGTCAAAAAAAACAAAAAACGAAAAGACCAACGACTAACTGCACTTGCAGCAAAAAAGACAGCTGATAATGCAAGGGCAGCAGCAGAAGCTGAACAAATGCAATCTAAAGCGACTGCTGATAAAGCAGATGCTGATGCTGCAGCAGCTAGAAAAGCAGCTAAAAAAGCTGCGAAAATTAAGGAGCAAATTATAACAGCCGCGAAAAATAGAGTTGCTAAAGAAAAAGCAGAGCAGCATAAACTTGATGCAATAGTAAAAAAAACATTACGAGAACAGCAAGAAGCAGAGCATTTGTTCAAAGAAAAAGAAGCAAAACTCAACGCAACAATCAGCGATGAAAAAAATAAATTGCAACAAGCTCAAGATACTGCCAAAGCTGCTCTTGCTGCACAACGAGAGGCAGAGCGCTCAGCACAACAAGCTGCCGATCGTGAAGCAGCAGCAATTGCCGCCGCGACACAAGCAGGACAAACAGCTGATCAAGAAAAAATCAATCGTGCTGCTGCAGACGCTGCAAAACAAGAAGCAAATCAGGCGAGAGCGCTTGCTGAGGAAAAAGCACTCCAAGCAGAAGCAGCTCAACAAAGAGCTGTCGCAGCAAAACAAATAGCAGAGAATGCACTTGCAGAACTAAAACAACAACAAAGCGCGCTAGAAGGAGCGCATCAACAAGCGCAGGCAGCACTTATTACCAAAGAAAATGAAGTAGCTAAGCAAAAAAAGAAAGCTAAGACCAGAAAGCAGCAATTAGCACAAGAAACCCAACGAAATAGCACCTTAGCAACGAGCCTGAAAACGCTACAACCACAACTTATAACAGCACAACGTGCTGTACAAAAACTCACCACCGAGCGCGACACGGCACTTGCTCAGGTTGCTACTGCACAAGAAGCTGCACGGTTAGCTGTTGCAGCCCTCACAGCATCACAGGCGGCACTACAAGAAGCACAACTTGCACTACGGGAAAAAACAAGTGAATTACAAATAACTAGAGCTGAGTTAGCAGAGGCTCGAAA
Source organism: uncultured bacterium (assembly GCA_903825355.1). Taxonomy (GTDB): domain Bacteria; phylum Babelota; class Babeliae; order Babelales; family RVW-14; genus CAIKAH01. The sequence goes on from CAIKAH010000001.1 coordinate 7,014, forward strand.
AAAAGTAGTTACAGCAGAAGAGATAGCCGCTACTGCAGGAGCGCGCGCAGCTGCAATAGAACAAAAACTACGCCAGGCAGAGAGTGAAAAAGATGAAGCTCTTGCAAAAGCATTAGATCAGTTAAGCAGCGTAACCACTGAACTACAAAGCAAAACAATATCACCAGCACGTAGTGATACCCCAACCTCACCCCGGTCAAGCAGCTCATTTTCTAGTGAAGGAGATGATTCACCTCGATCTGCTACGTCAGAAGTGCCAGGCGAACCGCGTGTGTTTGGCATGACACAAAAAGATATTTTAATTGCATTGCAACAGTTCATCATCAAGGGTAATCGTTTCACTGGAACTATGAGTAAAAATAATATTGTTGATATTGGCACTAACCGTAAGGTAATGAGATCAAACACCAGCAACCTACAAGCAAACATGCTGCTCATTCGTGATATTGTTTTTCGGCTTGCGGAAACAACTGCCCTCTATAGAGGGAAAAACACTCCTACCATTCAGCATGGGCTCGATTTAACTGAAGAACAGTTGCGTGAGCAATACAGCGGCAGCAAACAACTTCGGGGAGGAGGTATGGCTGCTGAAAAAAAGAATGCTGTCACGTTAGAAGAGTTAGCGGGGATGCTCTTTATGAATTTAAAAGAAGCAAAAGAAAATACCGCTCGCCCTACTAGAGAGCCAATCCTCAATAAATTTGGTATTGAGTTATCACGACTGCATAAGTGAAGCAAACGCATTTAAGTATGTTTTTTACGGGTCATCAGAAGAAGTTCTCTTAGCGCCTGCCTTTTTTTTCAACTTGTAGTGCCTAAAAATAGTTGACAAAAAGGCAGGCCGGCTTTAGATTGATGCCAGATCGTCGCAGTAATATGTATGATTAGCGCGGTGGCAAGGCGTTTACAAAAAATCGCTGGCAACCAGATGTGACCAAAAAAGTCGGAGAAGTTCATGGAGATCACAGAAGTAAAAGTTTTTCCAGCTAATGAAGGAAGACTTAAAGGATATGCAACAATGGTATTTGACAACGCCTTTATCGTGCGGGACATGAAAATTATCCAAAGCGACGAGGGATATTTTGTTTCTATGCCTTCACGAAGAAAAAAGGACGGATCGTTCAAAGACATCGTCCATCCGTTGAATGCAGAAACTCGCCAAGAAATTGAAAATAAAGTTATCGAAGAATATAAAAAAGTAGTTGGCGAAGTCGCATAATTAGTGTAGTATATGTCACATCTTGATTGAAATTTGATTGGGGCGTGGCCAAGTGGTAAGGCAGCAGGTTTTGGTCCTGCCATTCGGAGGTTCGAATCCTTCCGCCCCAGCCAACATCATAAGGAAATAACTGCAGTGAGCAGCTTGCATCCTATCGAAAAAAATGTGAAGGCTTCCTCGTTTGAGGAAGCCTTCTTTCATTCTAACGAAACATACATTCATCCAACCGCTGTCATCGGAGATCATGTCACGCTTGGCAAAGGCGTTAAGATTGGCCCCTTTTGCACTGTAGTTGGCAACACGAGTATCGGTGACAACACGCGCTTGCATGCACATGTTACTATTGGGCTTCCCGGCCAAGTAGTTGGCGTATTGCAAAGCTTGGGAACCATTATCATTGGGAGCAATTGCGAAATTCGTGAATTTGTTACCGTACATGGAGCACGGACTGATGAAGGCTCCACGCGCATTGGCAATAATTGCTACATCATGCATAATGCACATGTGGCGCACGATGTAATCATCGGCAATAATGTTGTAGTCAACCCAGATGTTAATTTTGGGGGACATACCGTAGTTGAAGATCGTGCCGTCATCATGACCGGCAGTGCCACACACCAGTTTACGCACATTGGTACCCTTACAGCGTTAGCACCGTTCAGCGGCATTCGACAGGACTTACCACCTTTTTGTATTTTTAGTGGCAAACCAGGAGCTTTTTTTGGCCTCAATGTAGTGGGCTTGCGACGAAATGGCGTACCGCGTGAAAGTATTAATGCCTTAAAACACGTTACTAATCTTTTTTATCTTGAAAAGCTCCCATTGCAAAAAATAACCGATACTAGCATTGCCGAGCCAAGCTGGGGAAGCGACCAGTACGTGCAGCAATTTTTAACCTTTGTACACAATAGCACGCGCGGGGTTTCTCGCCGTTGCGGTAAAGAATCTGAAGCGGAACTACTATGATAAAACTAGGCATCATCGGGCTTGGCAAAATGGGCGGCTACCACGCTTCCATCTCACAAACGTTGCCCAACGTTAAACTCGTTGCTGTTGCTGACCCGCACCAATCAAATCTAGACAAAGTTACAGACCAAACGGTTATCAAAACTAACGATTTTACGCTCTGGCTTGATCAAGTTGACGCGGTTATTATTGCTATTCAAACCGCTAAGCATTATGCCGCAGCAAAAACATGCTTAGAGCATGGAAAACACATTTTAGTTGAAAAGCCTATCACTAGTACTAGCGAGCAAGCAGCAGAGCTGTTTGCCTTAGCACATAAAAACAATCTTGCTTTGCATGTGGGACACGTTGAGCGCTTTAATGGCGCCATTCAAGAACTTAAGAAAATTGTTACTCGGCCACTTTTTATTGAGTGCCATCGCATGGGGCCATTTGTTCAGCGTGCAGCACGCGATAGTGTGGTGCTTGACCTCATGATTCACGATGTTGATTTGGTGCTGAGCCTGGTGAATGAAAAACCGGTCAGCGTTACAGCCCATGGCAGCAGTGTACACTCCCCACTAGCTGACGTTGCTAGCGTACAGCTTACGTTTCCTAGCGGGTGCATAGCTTCTGTAGTAGCAAGCCGTGCCTCCCAAATTAAACAGCGCAGTATGACGGTACATGAAAAAGAGGCGTTTTATCATCTAGATTTTACTACGCAAGATTTAGTAATTCACCGACAAACGAGCTCAAGCGTGCAGGTAGGACTCGATCAATTACGCTATCGCCAAGAGTCACTGATTGAACATGTTTTTGTACACAAAGATAATCCGCTCAAACTTGAGATCATGCATTTTATTCGTGCTATTGAAACGCAACAAGACATGCGCAATGCCCTGCAGGACATTCAAGCATTAGATATTATTGTTGAAATTGAGCGGCAGTTGAGCGTGCAAATGGGTAACGCTTTGAACAGCACTACAACCCCTACGGAGCATCGTTCGACAACTATGACGATATAATAAACCGCTCTTTCTTGGCCCATTGGGCCTGCACCCATTCGAGATGCTCAGGGTGAGCGGGGGAATAAACAGATGTACACAATTTTTCTCATACAAAAATCCACTAATCCTTTTTTAATAACGGTTAGCTTTTATTTAGGTAATATACAAAATGCCGCTCCCCCTGAGCAAGGTCGAAGGGCGAAGTCCGCCAGGACGAGAAAGAGCGGTACCTAATGATTGCTGTCATTGCCGGAACCGGCTCTTTACCTACAGAGGCATGCAAAAAATTAGTACAAGAAGGCAAAGCTTTTTTTGTCGTATGCCTGTTCCCTGAAGAAAATCAGCAACAGTTGCAGGCCGTCATCGGGCATGGGATTGAGCTGGTAGCTGAAAAATGTTTTAAAGCTGGTACTATCCTACGCAAGCTCCAAGAGCGAAAAACAAAACAGGTATTGTTTATTGGCAAAGTTGATAAAAATAACCTTCTTAAGCAACTTAAACTAGATTGGCTAGCCCTCAAAATAATGGGTTCGCTTGTTACTCGTGGCGACAAAGATGTAATGGAAGCGCTGCTCAAAGAGCTTGCCAGTAATGGTATAAGCACCATCCGCCAAGATGAAGTTTTAGATGGGTTGCTCGTCAAACCAGGCATACTCTGTGGAGAACTTACCAAAACATTAGAAGCGAGCATTCAACTGGGAATCAAAACAGCGCTCACCATATCAAAAGCTGATATTGGACAAACCGTGGTGGTAAAAGATGCTATGGTGCTTGCCGTAGAAGCAATAGAAGGAACCGACGCCTGCATTCAGCGAGGACTGGCATTAGGCAAAGAAGGGGTAGTCATCTGCAAGGCTGCGCACCAAGAACAAAATAAATCATATGATTTGCCAACGCTAGGCCCAAAATCACTTGCAAGCTTTAAACCAGGTGATGTAGCAGCTATCGCTTGGGTTGCCTCTCATACCTTAATTGCTGAAAAAGAGCAGTTTATTGCTCAAGCCAAAGAACTTGAGATTATGCTAATAGCAGTTTAATTTTTAGATATCCCGATAGCAAAAATACCCAAGTTTTTAGGCTAGGGTATTTTTGCTATAAACATTTTCTAGTTGTTTAGGCCGTTAGCTTTTCCCAAAGCTCATACGCTTCTTCTAGCTGCTTTTTCAAATGAGCATGCTTTACTTCAAGTTTTTTGTACTCATCAGTCCCCCAAGAAACATCAGCAAACTTGTGCGTTATGGTTTCATTTTCTTTTTCAAGCTTAGCAATTGAACTTTCCAAATTTTTGATTTTCTTTTGTTGATCTTCACTCCGAGCAGCACCTTTTGCTGTACCAGCATCGGGGGTTACAATCTTCTTTTGTGGCCCTTTTAAGTGCCCAGCAGCAGCTTGCTTTTCAAGCAATGCGCGCTCAGCTACATGCTTGGCATATTGGTATGATTCAAAATTACCCTCATAACTACGTATACCTGTAGGAGTTAGCTCAAGTATGCGTGTTGCTAGCTCATCTAAGAACGTTCTATCATGCGATACAAATAAAATAGTGCCTTCAAACTGCTTTAATGCTTGGCCCAAAATTTCTTTAGATTGCAAATCTAAATGGTTAGTTGGTTCGTCAAGGAGCAAAAAGTTCCCCTCAGCAAGGAGTACTTTTACCATTGCTAATCGGTTTTTTTCCCCACCACTGAGCACGCGTACGCGTTTTGAAACATCATCACCAGAAAACAAAAATGAGCCCAACAAGGGGCGTAGCCGTGCATGAGCTGTTTGTGTTTTAGCAGACAGTTCAGCTTCGGCTAAGACTGTTTTTTCACCATCGAGCGAACGCTCTTGATCTTGCTCAAACAAAACTGGCTCAACATTATACCCCAGGGTATATTTGCCTGCGTCTTGCTCAAGTTTACCCATTAAAATACTTAACAACGTTGTCTTACCAACACCGTTTGCAGCAACCAAGGCCACTTTTTCGCCACGCTTAATATTGAAAGCAACATCTTTAAACAACTGCTTTGCGTCAAATGATTTACTAATGCCTTCAACGCTCATCACAATATCGCCAGAACGTTTTGCCGGGGGTACGGAAATACGCATGGTTGCTGGCCCTGCATGGATTTCAACCTTTTCCATTTTATCCAAGGCTTTAAGCATACTCTGCGCTGTACTTGCACGTGATGCACTTGCTCTAAATTTATTAATAACTTCCATTTTCTTTTTAATTTCACGCTGTTGAGCATCGTATTGCTTTTGTAACAACTCTTCTGCTTGGGCTTTTTGCTCCAGGTAGCGCGTATAGTTACCGGTATACATTGTACCTCTGCCCATTTCAACTTCAAAAATGTAGTTGCACACGTGATCTAGAAAATAGCGATCATGCGAAACAAGCAAGAAACCAAAGCGAGCATTTTTTAAGAAATCTAAAAACCACGTCTGCGCAACAATATCCAAGTGGTTAGTTGGTTCATCAAATAGGTAAAGATCAGCCTTTTGCAACAATAATTTTGCAAGCACTACCCGCATTTTCCAGCCAACACTCAGTTGATCAACCGGCGTATCCCAACGGTCTGGCCCTAAGCCCAGCCCCTGCAATACTTGCTTAGCTTCCACCACAAGCGCCGGCAAATCAAAATCTGAAAGTGCGGTAATTGCCGTAGTATACTCTTCAAATTGCTCGTCGGTAGCTTCGCCAGTTGCTAAAATAGCTTCTAGCTCTGTTACTTTTTTTTGCAACGCTTGTGCTTCATCAAAAACAGAGCATGTCTCATCAAGAATAGACCGCGAAGAAAGCAGTACTACTTCTTGGGGCAGGTAAGCAATTTTACGCTCACGCTCAAGACTAATCGCCCCTTTATCCAATGGCTGACGGCCACCAATTACTTTGAGCAAGGTACTTTTACCAGCACCGTTACGCCCCACCAGTCCAACTTTTTGCCCTAATTGTATGGTAAAAGATACCTGTTTAAATACCTCTTGTTGACCAAAAGTTAATTCTAAATCTTGTGCAATAAGCATGCATATTCCTATGAGATAAAAAAGGCCCCTGTGAATTTCCAGGGGCCTGATTATGTAATTTATTTTTCAAACATTCATCATAACGATGAACACAAGGCAGCTGCCGGTTACTGCTCTACCCGCACGCTAGCCTATGCTGCCGCCTGCCCTTGTGGGCCACTAGGCTTTCTAAAGAACCATTCAGCCATTTTATAGCCGGCCTGACGACCGACAAAACCACTCAGGCTGATAAGTATACCATGTCCCACTTTATCGACAAGAAGCGGTACAAACTCAACCAAGTCATCTTTGTGTTTTTTATAGTCCTCAAGACAGCTCATGGTTTGTTTGTAATCAAAAATTCCCATCATGAAGAAGTAGTCAAGAAACGCAATCATCATTGCATCATTAATTTTTTGATCATCGTGTAGATCAGGAGAGATCATACCTACTGATCGCATAAAATCAATCGCTGCACGGCGTTGCTGGCTACCCGCCGTATGCATAACATCTTGGATCATTGCTTGCAGCATGTTCACTACAATTTCTTTGCTATAACCAAGCAACATAACTTCGTCTTCTGAGAACAGCCATGATGCTACTTTCATTCCCACCTTGCTTAATCCAGAAGCTAGAGCCTCAATATTTGCAGCAGCCCCTTTACGAGCCCAATGGCGACCTATTGAGCCAAAGACATAATAAAGCGCACTGTACTCTAGAAATAAGTTTTGATTTTGCTTAAAGAAAGCCTCATGTGTTACCCCGCCATTTGGATACATTTTAGCGTACGCAGTCATCATATCAAAGAAGTACCAGCGATTGTTATAACCGTGTATATCAAAATCGTTAAAGCGCGCGATATAGTCATTGATTACCGGATGGCGCTGCATTAAGCACCAAGTAATACAAACATCCATAAATTCAGAAAGAATTCGCGGACTTACTACGCCCATTGTTGCATTTTCAATATCATACATACGTTCACGGCTTACATGGTTATAAATAGCTGACTCCATCATGCCGCTGACATATCCTTGCAAGCTAAAAATACCAAAACGAATAATTGCACGGTAAACATCAGCCGTTAGCGCCTTATTGCGTGGAGTTCCATCTTCTTCAAAGGTAAAAACATCTTTAAAATTACCTAAATTATACCAAGCAAAAGCACATACAAAACGCATACCAAAACGCGCCAACTGAGACATTTGCATGGCATACATAGTTGGCTTATTAAAAAGCTGCGCACCAGCAAATAAGGTCATCCCGTGTTTTTGCAACTTAGTAAGAACGCCCCCTAGAGCAGCGATTCCCACTCCTTCGTTCAATGGATCGACAAAGTGAGCCAGAGAACTATCACCAATAATAAGCTGCGTAATGTCACGACCAGCAGAATCAAAATGATGCTGAGCCATCGCAGCAAAAGCTAGCCCTGAACGCAAGCAAACATCTTGCACCCACACGCTACTTGGGGATCGACCATGAGTAAGGTGTGCAAAACTAAAGCCATTAAGCATGAAATATGGCTCAAACACGTCATACACATGCGACATGGTGTAAAGCACCCAACTAATATCAATAGTAGCCTTGGCAGCAGCCTTTTGCACATTGATCATTGTGTGCAAGTGCTTAGTAACTTGTTTGGTCCAATACTCCAGTGCCTTGTGCTGTACAATATCGCCTTTTGCTATTGTTTCAGTCAAATGCACCAATACATTGCTAGTTTTATGAAGAACTTTTTCCAACTCTTTAATTGCTGGCGCGTTAATATTGTAACAAGCACGCGCTGCAGCAGCATAATTTTTAGCATGCATTTTTGTCAAAATGTCGCGCAAAGTTATTGTTTGTTCGCTCTCTGCTTTTTCAAGCAATTTTAGCAATCCTTTAAGATCAGCGTGCCCCCAAACAGCTGTAGCCGCAACAGCCTTATCTTGCGCATTATTACTGATATTACTAAAAAATAGTTCTTGAAAGGAGCCATCACGCAACGCATCTTCTAGCTTATGCAGCGCTTGTTTACACTCATCAGTTTGTTTTGGTTGGTTAGCAATAGTATAAGCCAACATCCCAATAGTATTTTGCAAACGCAAATTGTTTGCCACCACAGAAACACCTTGTAGGGCCTCTTCCACTAAGGCACGGGCATCAGCAGGCAATACTTTGAGATGTTGCTCACGAATTTCTTGTTGCTGACGAATCGCATCAGCTTTAAGCCGCTCAATCAATGCTTGAAAATCATTCTGTAATTCTATAGGGTTTGAACCAATTAACGATAGAGCTTGAATATCCCCTTCAGTGCGTATTGGCTGATCATCAAAATCTTTGAATAACGCTAGTTCTTTTGTAACTTCTTTACTCATTTCGATTGGTTGAGGAGTGCCTACTGCATGAACTTGAGTAAACAAAACAAATGCCGTTACCAGTACGCGTCTAAATTGTGCGATTGTCATAAAACACCATGTAATAAATATGTTAAGAATGTCCTACTGTGTGCCCCCGCCCCCGATTTAACTCCCGAGCTATAACGCTTATAATCACGTTCAGCACGACAAAGAGCCCCGGATTCCGGATTCGCTAGTATGGCAAGACCAGCAATGGTGTCAATTAAAATGAAATAGAATTAACTTTAAGACAAAACGATCCCGTTGTTATTTTCAGATTGAATTTATTGCGACTGAATGGGAGAGATAGGCTCCCTAAAAAAATACTCAGCAGCTTTATAGCCAACATGACGGCCCAGAAATCCACTAAGGCTAATAATAAAAGCATTTCCTACTGAGCAAAGAAAACGAGGAATAAAAATATCCATGTCTTCTTTGTATTCTTCGTACAAGGTTATGCATGCAGCTGCCTGATGATAATCAAAGACCCCAAAAAAGAGAAAATAATCGGTAAACAACTTAATAATCATCTCGTTGATTTCTGCATCCTCAGGCAACTGAGCAGGCAAACACCCTTTTGATTGTAAAAAAGCAATCGCTTGGTAACGCAACGCGCCGCCTGTCGTCATCACATCGTGGAGGACAAAGCCCAACAGACCAGTAATTTGTTCTTTACTCAGTAGTATTTGATCGGCATATTTTTTTGGCAACACATAGGATGCCATTGAACTACCTACACTTCGCGCATACGCCCCAATAGTCTCACCATAAGCAGCTGCACCCTTGCGTGCCCAATAACGCCCCACAGAACCAAAGACATAATAAAGTGTAGAATACTCATAAAATCGCTGCTGGTTATAAGCCAAAAATTGTTCAAATGCTGCTTCATCTTTAGGATCTGCATATTTGAACATGTATCGCAAATACCAGGCATGTTTGTACTGATGAATATCAGCATCGCTAAATTTAACAATATTTTTTTCTACCCACTCGTGCCGCCGCATAAGGCAACCAGTAACACACATATCAACAAATTCGCTGACCAGCTGAGGAGCAATAATACCCATGGTGGCATTTTCAATCTGATATAGCCTTTCAGCACTTACTTTATCACAAATTAACTTCTCCACCGAGCCGCTCACATGTGCTTCTAACTCTAACAAACCATAGCGTAAAATAGAACGATAGAGCAATGCCGTTACTGCGTAATTTTCAACTTTTTTTGTTTTAAGTAATGGTACTAAGTTATACCACGCAAAAGCACACCCAAAGCGCAAAGCAAACCGCTCAACAGGAGATAGTGGCGGACCAAACATGGTTGGCACAGCGAAAGCATGCCCTATGGTACCCACGGCGTTCATCGTCTTTTGTAACTTACCCAATATGCCGCCCAAGGCAAAAATACCTATCCCTTCATTGAGAGGGTCAACTTGCTGCACCAACGATCCATCGCCCATAATAAGCAAGGTAATATCGTTCTTTGCAGTCTCAATATCCTGTTGCTTCATAGCCATATAAGCAATACTTGTACGCATAAATACGTCTTGCCAAAGAGGCGCATGCAACATATTTTCAAATGAAAACTCTCCATACAGGTGAAAATAAGGTTGTAAGATATCGTAGAAATAAGAAAGCGCTAACAGCAATCGCTGTAAATCAAGATTAGCCATAGTGCCTGCTTTTTTCATTTTACGCACTGTTTGCAGATGTTTATTGATCTGCTTGGTCCAAAAAATAAAAGCATCACGATTAAGTAATTCTTTTTTGTTTCGTGCAGTCAAAGCAGCAGCAAGACAGTTGCTCGTTGTTTTAAGTTTTTGCTCAAGTGCAGCGAGCGAAGATGCATGAACTGCATAAACGGCACGTGCTGCAGTAGCATAATCGCTTGCCTGTAGCTTTTCTAAAATAGCTGCTAAGATTGCTGCTGAGTTGCCAGCTGCTTTCTGCAACAGTGGTAAGAGCTCATCCAACTCCTTTTTTCCCCACGCGGGAACTTCTTGAACAGGAGCACACATATTTCCAAAAAAGAAATGACCAACGGAACCATCACGGGTTGCACGCTCAAGTAAAGTAAGGGCATCGTGCAGCGTCTGGGAACTGCTATTCGTGAGTTGTTTTTTAATATCGCTAATCAGCATGTCTAGCGTAGCAGGAAGCCTGAACAGATCACTACATTCCGTAAATGCAGTAAGAGACTCTTCAACGAGCGCACGAAGTGATGTGGGCAAAGCGTTAAAATGTTTTTCACGAAGCATTTTTTGGCGCGCAACAATAGGAGCAAAAATATCATCAGTGCTTGGCAATGTTATTGCAGCACAGGAAAGACTAGTATGAACAATAATCGCACATAACCACATGCGCACTAAGGAAATAATTTGCATAAAACCCCAACCACCCACATAAACTCATTAGATACCCGTTAGCCGCTCCTCTTTTGGAATAAAATGTAGAGAGGCAAAATATAGTATGGCAGGGGTTATTGGAACGTCAAACGGGTGGGGAAACTACCACTTTTGAGCAACGACTAATCATACACCGGCCGCAGCCTAGTTTCTATCTGCATTAATTCGCTCATAGCGTGCACAATTAGCGATAAAACCAATCATGCACCAGCTCGCAATAAGTGCTGTCCCACCATAACTAATAAAAGGCAGTCCCAACCCTTTAGTCGGTAGCAAACCACAAGATACCATAAGATTGATCAGCGCTTGAATCGTTAGCAATATAATAAAACCAAGCGAGCTAAAAAAGCCAAATCGCTCACGAAATAAAAGCACAATACGCATACCAAAAAATAAAAATGCTGCGTAGAGTAGAATAAGCCCTAACGACCCAATAAACCCTATTTCCTCGGCAATAATAGGAAAGATAAAATCTGTATGTTGCATAGGAAGATAGAAAAATTTCTGTTTAGAATTGGCAATCCCAACGCCCCACATTTTGCCGTTGCCAATAGCAATAAGTGACTGGATAATTTGAAATCCTTTTCCTTGGGGATCGGCCCACGGGTTCAAGAAAATTAAAATACGGCTCAAGCGGTATGACTTGGAAAAAATGAGATAGACAATCGCAGGGCAAGCAAGGAGCGCTGTAGTAAGTAAATAGCGCATATTACATTCTGCAACAAAGAAAAGGACTAACGCAGTGGAAAAAAGCGTAATGACCGAACCAAAATCAGGTTGTTTAAGCAAGAGCGCAAAAGATACGCCCAACACAAATAAAAACGGCAAATAGGTATAGAAGAATGATTTAATGCGATATTGCTTTTTTTCTAAAAAATATCCCATGTACAATATAAGAAATATTTTAAGCAGCTCGCTGGGCTGCAAACTAATAAAACCTAGATGTAGCCAGCGATTTGCCCCATGCATTTTTATTCCTAGCCCAGGAACAAATGTTAACCCCATCAAAGCAAGCGAGCCAATAAACAGCATGGGCGCATAGTGTTTGAGTTTTTCGTACGGGACGAGTGCAAATACCAAAAAGCCTATAACTGCCAGCAATGTATAAGCAGCTTGTTTCTTTAAAAAAAAGAAATCACTTCCACATTTTTCTAATGCAAGAATGGAGCTTGAGGAATACACAAAGACAAGGCCAACTAACGTAAGCAACGTTACTATGCCCATAAGTGTTTGTACATCTGCACGTAAACGACTTGTCGGTAATGCCATGAGAGCCTCGCTTGTATTGTCACTCGAATCTTTCTGATCCCAACTGACTTCGCCAATACAAAACGAACGTTCTATATCTAGACAAACTCAGGGGGAGAGGATGATTATAACCCACATTGTTCCCGTCATCCTGGACTTGTCGATAGCCCCTGACCAACGGGGCCAAGAAGATGCGGGCTAAACCAATTCTCACTGTAAAAAAAAGAGTGCCCCTTAGGCAAGCTTTTGCACGAGCTGCTCAAACACCTTGCCCCGATGCTCATAATTTTTAAAAAAATCAAAGCTTGTCCCGCTTGGAGAAAAAATGACTATATCCCCATCCTTCATGATCAATCCTATAACCTGTATCACTTCTTCTAAAGTATTACATGCTGTTGCACCAGGAAACTGATGACTTTCTGGCCCAAACGCAAAAATATGTTTTACAGGGTGCATTTTTGCCAACTCCGGCATTAACCATGAGCGATCAATACCTTTACTAAGCCCCCCCAAGATAATGATCAACGGACGTTTTTTAGTAGTAAGCCGTGCTACTGCTGCAAGGGTAGCTTCTGCTATAGTTGATTTTGAGTCATCATAAAAATCAACTCCTCGAATAGTAGCACAATGACGCACTCGATGGCCCAGGTCTGAAAGCAGCTTCTCTGGTGAGATTTTTTTCAAGACAGCAGGCAACTGTTCTACAGCAAGTCCCATCACATACAGCCCTGCAACAACCTGCATCCAGTTACTAATAAAGGTAAGATCAGGCAATATAATATTTTCCACTAAAAGTATGGTAGCCGTACAGTTAAAATATTCATACGTTGCAAGCATAATGCTGGTACCATCAATATAAAGGAGTTGAAAATGACTGATAGGAACCAACTTCAATGCAGTATCATCAAGTTTAGATACAGCCGTTACTAAGATCTTGCTACGTACAGACTTAAATGTACTTGCCATAATAAATTGAGCCTGGCCTACCAATAGCTCATATGAAATAATAGCTGTATCTTGTGGCCCTTGGGCATACAGCATCGTTAATTTTGCTGCACAATAGCCAGCAAATGTCTTATGACGATCTAAATGATTGGGATAAAAATTGGTATATATTGCGATGTTAGGAGAAAAAGAGGTATTCAATTCTAGTTGAAAGCTAGACAATTCTATAACGGCAGCATCTAGTTCTTTTTGTTGACTAACTAAATCAAGCATACCAATACCAACGTTACCGCCAATCGCAACCTGCAATCGTCTACCATTGCCCTTTTTTGGTACTATATTTGCTAGGCTACCCAACAAACGTGTAATAGTTGTTTTACCAACTGAACCGGTGATAGCAATTGTTGGCTTATTAAAAAGTACACTAAAAAAATCAAGCTCACAGAGTATTTTACTTCTATATTGTTGATAGGGGCTCAGATCAACGCCTGGGCTGGCAAGAAGAATATCATGCTGCTCGAAAAAATTTTTCAAATCGGTACTATGACCATCAATAAACACAGCATCTGCGTGTTTTAAGAGTGTTACTTCATGCTCATCTAAAACACGGTTGTCCCAGACAGAAATTTTTTTGCTTTCACTCAAAACACACTCAACACGATTAGAAGTACCTTCGACTCGCGTACTACTTAAAAGGGCTAAGGCAGACTTGCCTACTACCCCAAAACCAATAATCCCTAGCTTGTACACAAGCTCCCCTTTGTAAAAACTATTACTTTGCTACTTGCGTTACCGCTTTAATAATATTAGAAGTTGAATGACCCGGTAAAAAATCAATAATATGAACTTCTCCACCATATGATTTTAATAAGTCATAGCCAACAATTTTTTCTTTTTCATAGTCACCGCCTTTTACTAATACATCAGGCCTAATGTATTCAAGAAGCGCCCCAGGAGTGTCTTCATCAAATGCCACAACAAAGTCTACCATCCCTAAGGCAGCCAGCATGGTAGAACGAAAAGTAATATCATTTACTGGACGCGAAGGCCCTTTTAGGCGGCGGATAGAATTGTCTCCATTCAATCCAACTACTAAAATATCACCTAACCGTTTTGCTTCTTTAAGCACATGCATATGCCCGGGATGCATAATATCAAAACAACCGTTGGTAAATACTACTCGTTTTCCTTCAGCACGCATCCAATCAAGTTCAATTTTTAGCAGCGCCCAGTCAAAAAATATTTTCTCTTCCATCTCGTCTGCTTTATTAATGAGCTCTTCTAAACTAACGGCATACGTTTTAATATGTGAAACAGCTAAAGAAGCCGCGTTATTTGCCAACTGCAAGCAATCTTCTATTGGAAGTAAATGAGCAAAACCAAGCGCTAAAAAAGATACTACGGTGTCGCCAGCACCAGTGAGATCATATACTTCACGCTTGTAGGCAGGCGAAGTAATATATGCGTCTGGCGAAATATATACCATCCCCTTTTCACCTAGCGTAACAATAACCGCCTGCACATGCAGCAAGCTGCACAACAGCAAACCATTTTCTTGCATTGAATTATCTACAGGCAAATTAAAATAAGCAACCAGCTGCTGGTATTCGCGTAGATTTGGCTTAACAATATCAACCCCATAATATTTTTCAAAATCAGGGCCTTTAGGGTCAACTAAGATACGACAGTGATAAAGCGCTGCTTGCTCACGAATGAAAGACATTATTTCAGGGGTTACCATGCCTTTGGCATAGTCAGAAACCAATATAATAGCCCCTGGCTTAAGCAGCGCACTAATACGCTCTTTAACCACTACACATTCTTGTGCACTGAGTGGGGTTGTCGTCTCCGTATCAAGACGAAATACTTGATGGTTTTTTGCTAAAAACCGACGTTTGCAAGTTGTTTGACGATCGCCTGAAAAAACAATGCCATCAAGAACAATCTTATTTACTCGGAGCTGATCCAAAAATCTTTGTCCCTCTTGATCTTTATCATTAATAATACCAATCAATGACACATCCAGCCCAATATGCTTACAATTAGCAGCAACATTTGCAGCGCCTCCAAGACTCCACTCCTTACCCTCCTCAAGTAAAATAGGGACCGGTGCTTCGGGCGAAATACGATTAACGTTACCAAAAAAGTATTCATCAATCATAACATCGCCTATAACAAGCACCTGCTTGGGGCTGTTTTGTTTTAATCGATTAATTAACTGTTTCATGATTAAGCTTGCTTTCATTAAACTATTGCTGCACCACAAGAATTTACGTAAGGTGGTACGGGCGAATTATGCATCGAGAAAAAGCAGAATTTAACATACTGCATTTTGCAATTTTAGCAAAAGGAGAATAAGTGATAAAGCTGCATTTTACGTATAACATTGCAGACCTTGCTCAAGCGATTAAAATTGCTGAGCAAACAGCTGAATACGCAGATATCATTGGGGTTGGATCATTGCTCTTATTTAAAGAAGGAGTAGGAGCTATAAAAGCATTTAAAAATGCTTTTCCGAACAAAGAAATTTTTGCTGAAACAAAATTAGTAGAAAAAACAGAAGAAGCTATCACCCTCATGGCGCAAGCAGGTGCATCATATGTATCTGTATTGGCAGGGACGTTTAATACGAGTATTAAAAAAGCTATAGCCACTGCCCACCGGTTTGATATCAAAATTGCTCTTGATTTACTTGATGCTCAATCAGTTGGACAAGCAGCTATGGACGCAAAAACACTGGGTGCAGATATGCTTATTTTGCACCATGCCCCTCATATGGAAGAAGAAAGTGATATTGATTCTGTTTGGCATAATGTTCGCGACAACACCAGCCTCCCTATTTTTATAACTGGTAAAGTTGATAGCTCTAATTTTGCACAAGTTGTCTCCCTTAAACCACAAGGCATTATGCTCGGAGCCCCAATTGTGCGAGCAGAAAGCCCATCCCGTGCAGCAGAATCATTTCGTACATTAATCCCAAATAAATAGAGACTTTTATGAACACTTTTTCATACCTAATGCTAGTAGTCGCGCTGGCAGTTTCAAACTGTCTTGCAAACGAAACAATAACCGATACTGTATCGCCTTATGACAAAAGCAAAGCAATTTTCAATGCAAATGTCACTACTATTACAGGGATTATAAATTCGCTTAAAGATTCACTGGCAAATGCAAAAAAGCAGTATGACAAAATCGTTTACGATAAAAATACCGCAACAAATAATGTAAAAAAATATATGCAAGCAATCGCAATTTTAGAGCAGCAGCTTGCTGAAACGCAGACCAATCTTAAAAACGCTACTACAACTGTTATGATGTGTGAATCAAAAATAGGAAATATCAATGCTACGCTGGGTCAAGCGGTAGATGGACAGTCGACCAGTATCGCCACAAGCATGACGGCTATTTTAACAGCAAGTGATCAGATGAACACCCTGGCAGCCAATTCAACAACTGCTGACAAGCACAAATTAGAGGCTGGAAATGCTAAGAAACAAGCACAAAGCTTGCAAAACTCCTTAGAAAATCTAAAAAAAGATATTAGCTCAGCTAGAATGCAATATGCTGCCGCAGGAACACAAGCATCAGCACCGGTACTAACACAGCAAACAGCCCAACAAAATTAGTTTTTTTTGTTTTTAGTTTTTTTTTCAAACTGCAGATGATACAAGTTCTGTACCTCAGCAGACGTGGTGGCTGCTGTTGCCGATTTGTCTGGACGATAACCCATGAACCGTGGAAAGCGTAACGCGTAACCAAGTTTTTCAGTAGTTGCATGCGCTGTATGCGAAGGAGAAAGCGTAATTTCATCTGCTCGGATCATACAAACAATCTGTGGATCAACCCAAACATCAGGAAACAACTCTTTGTTACAGACCACATTGTGTGGCAAGCGTGACATTTTTAGCCCATCACAGGCTTTTTTTACTTCCCGCCATTCAGCATCAGTAAAACCAGTACCAATTTTTGCTACTGTTTCAAACATATCTTTTTTAGGATTGTAAACACCAACAAGCAAAGCGCCTATGCCAAATTGTGCTCGCTTGCCCTGACCTGCGTAATAACCTAAAATAACACAATCTAGCGTATCATCTAACGAGCCAGTCTCTTCGCGTTTCAGCTTAATCCAGTTAAAGTTACGCTTGCCTGGTTGATATAAAGCATCAGGGCGTTTAACAACTAAGCCTTCTAGTCCGAGAGTTACCGTCTCTTCAAAATAGTTAAAAAGCTCTTCTCCGTCCTGCATAACACGCTCATCAATTACTTTAATAATTTCATGTTGCTGCACAGCCTTAGTAGCACATATCTTTAACATAATGTCTCGACGCTCTTCATGCGTTTTGCTGAGCAAGGATGTTCCATTTAGAAAAAGTATATCAAACAGGTACAACTTAAGCGGAAATACTTCAGCTACTTGATCAATATTATGTTTACGCTTACGTTTTACAGTCTCTTGGAATGGCAAAAAATCACCAGTTTGTGGATTAATGCAAATTGCTTCACCCTCAACAATTAATTGCTCCACATCAAGCTCATATAGCGATGCAACAAGATCAGGAAACATAGCTGACATGTCTAGTAAATTGCGTGAAAAAAACCGTACAACCTTATGTTTTGCACTGTTATCAAGATGCACTTGCAATCGAAAACCATCAAGCTTAGGTTGCGCAACACAAGTACCCAATTTTTTTATAATCGCTGCGGCATCAGCAAGACGTTCTGCAGCTGAAGGACGAATGGGAATGCCAGGCTTAATTGCCATAGCATGAATACCAGCAATACCAGCCGATTTAAGTGTTGCAATAATCAAGCCAATATCAGCACAAATATTATATGCTTGCTCTAAATCGCCACGCAATGATTTGTTACCAACCGACATCCAGGAAAATGCATCCAGCAAGGTCATATCAGAAAAACCAAGTCGCAAATTACCTTCTATAATCCGTAGAACATATTTTGCTGAAATCGGATCCAGCGCTCCTAACAATTTTAATACTGCTTGCTCACGATTTTCTTGTGAACCAATACCGCTCATTTCAAGTAATTTTTGCAGACTTCGCTCAATATCGATTACAGAAAGAACAGAGGTCTCTACACCCCACGTATACTGCGCCACCACAGAACCCAAGTCCCCAACTTTTTTCAATTCATGCTTAGCAGCGTCAACTGAAGTACCAAGCAATTGAGCAACAACATGTATCAAGCTTTTTTCAGCTAAATTAAATTGTGCGCCCAGATAAGGGGGCTTGAGCGAGCCGAGCGAAACATAAGCAATAACGCTAGCCTCAACAGCCGTTGCCTGCCCAAACAATTCAGCAAGCACAACTGTAATAGCAGTACGTGCACTCTCTTCTTCTATCTGGTCAAATATACGAGCAACATGAGAAAATTTCATGAATCATTCTTTTTTAAGAAAGCACTAATATTACTACGATGGCGAAGCACAAACCAGCCTGCAATTGCACCAATAAGTAAAGCGTGATCATTTGCACCTGCAATTACTAGAAAATTTATCACAACCACTATCGATGCTAACGATGCTATAAATGGCTGCTTACTTAAGAGCAACAAACCAGCCCAGGTTACCAGAAAAAGACCTACCGCTGCTCCTGGCAATGTAAAAAACATTATACCAAGCGCCGTAGCGACACCCTTACCTCCTCTGAAATTAAGAAAAATGGAATAAGCATTCCCTACCAGCAGACTAGTAATACCTACATAAAGAATCCAAGCTGATAGGTTACCGGTAGCAGTAATCAACCACTGTGTACACGCAAGCACACCATACGCTTTTAATGCATCAATAAACGTAATAAAAATAAAATATTTTTTGCCTATCACGCGCGCAACATTCGAAGCGCCAATATTGCCTGAGCCATATTGCGTAATATCAATACCAAAAAAAAGTTTACAAAAAAAGTACCCTGTGGGAATTGCACCAACCAGATATCCCATTACACAGACAAGGATAATGACTAGGGCTTCCAACAGGGTACCTTATATTTAATAACGACTTGCCATTTGCATTATCTAACACATCTCTGTAGATGATAGATATTAGAATGGTAGCGACGCTGAGATTCGAACTCAGGACCTACGGATTATGATTCCGTCGCTCTAACCAACTGAGCTACGTCGCCGTTACCAGATGTTTCTAAATTTTGAACTGTTTAATGCTCGTACAATCAAAACAGAATTTGTACAATGATTTAAGAAACAGCACACCTGACAAAAGTGTTGCAACAATACCAGCCATTAGTGTTACCGCAAATCCTTTGATCGCTGGACCACCATACCAGAACAGCACAATACCGGTCAGGAACGTTGTAATATTTGAGTCTAAGATCACAGGCATCGCATCAGAGAATCCATCAAGCATCGCTTTTTTAAAAGGGACACCAATTTTCAGCTCGTCTTTGACGCGTTCATAAATCAATATTGAAGCGTCAATTGCCATACCGATGGTCAGTACAATACCCGCAATACCAGGTAATGTCAAGGTCGCTTTGAAGTAAGACAAAAATAATAACGTCAAAAAGATGTTTACTAACAATGTAATAATTGCAAAGAGCCCTGGGATTTTATAGTAAATCAAGCTAAAAAAGAATAAAAGCGCAAGAGCAACCATACAAGCCAAAACACCTTTGTAAATCGAATCTTGCCCCAGCGATGCACCAACACGGTTTTCTTGCTCCATTTTCAATGGCGCCTGCAGTGACCCTGATTTGAGAATAATAGAAAGGTCCAGTGCTTCTTGTACGCTTGCAATGTGATTGATAACACCAGAACCACCCGTAATAGCTGTCTGAATTTGTGGATAGGTGTACATAACATCGTCGATGATAATACCCAAATTACGCTTGATATTATTTGAAGTCAGCTCGCCAAATTCACGACCGCCCTCACTATCAAGTTTAAAGCTTACCATTGGCTTATTGTACTCATCATGGTCTACCTTAGCAGCAATTAAATGGTCGCCGGTTAAATCAGGATAAGCTGAAACCAAGAAAAATTGACCATGGCCTTCTTCGTCCGTACCTTTTCTACCAGGCACAATCATCTTATCTGAAGGCAATTCCCCGTCATATTTATCTAATAAGGCTTCGCGAGAACCAGCCATATCTTCAATAATTTTAAACTCAAGCAACGCTGTTTTAGTAATTACCGATTTAACGTGCTCAGGATCGTCAATACCTGGCAGCTGAATGACAATCTGATGGTCACCATGCTGCTGTACGATAATACCTTCAACGCCATACCCACCTAAACGATTGGTAAGTACGTTTACGCCTTGCTCTACAACACCAAGGCGCGTGGCTTGCTCCACTTCTGGTGCAAACGTTGCACGTAATACACCATCACTAAGCTTTAAGCGTAATGAATTTGTTTTGGATTCAGTAAGCGCAGCATAGGCAGCTTTACCCTCAGCCTCAGAAGCAAAGGTCATATTTAGACCAGTATCAACTACTTCTTTTTTAACAGGCAAAGCAAGATTTTTTGCTCTAAGGATATTTTCAATCCCACGGCCTTCGCCTAGTAATTTGATTTCGAGCGCTTTTTCAATTTCTACGGTGTATACCAGATACGTACCGCCTTCAAGATCAATACCTTTTTTAATATGGCTAAATTTCAATGCATTGTAATAGTGGCGAGCTGTTCCCATCAAACCTGGCTGACGCGCTTGCTTAAGGGCTTTTTGATCTAGCGAAAGCATAAAATAGCAACCAGCAACGATAACGCCTACCCACAACATAAGTGGTGAAACCAGTGCTCTGCTTAATTTAGATTGTGTTTGCATACTGAACTCTCCTTCAGACTCCAACAATTTCGATTCTTTTTTAGATTCTCTGCTTAGACAAGTCATCATATTGTAGCCGCCAGAGCCACGACCAATGGCCTGCCATTTGTAGCTACAAACCCTTCAAGGTAAAGGGTATAAGAATGGTGCCGAGGAAAAGACTCGAACTTTCATGGGTTTTACCCCGCTGCCCCCTTAAAGCAGTGCGTCTACCAATTTCGCCACCTCGGCACATCATGTACATGTCAATACGAGTAAAAGACGCACAAAATGTACCACAAACGTTTTACCTTAGCAACCACTTTTTGCGCTTTTTTTCATTATTTTAATAAAAAACAACCTTATATCGTGCATTTTTCAGCTATTTAGCCATTTTTTAATGCGTATAAAACATGCTATGCTTTTAAGTAATTACAATTACGATATTTAATTGCGCATATTTTGGAAGAGATAAAAGATGAATATATATACTATTTTTACCCTACTGATGTTGTTATGTATTCCAACCAACACTACCTTTGCAAGCTCTAAAAAAAAACGCCCCCTAGAAGAGGATACTCAAAACATTATCGATCTAAACAGCGACGATGAACCAAGAGAAATAACAAAGCCAGGTACTCCACCACCCATCGTACTTACGGCAGCGGGGCAGACAGTAGAAAGTTTTTTAAATAATCTTTTTTTTACTCGCAAAGAATTTCGCTGTACCTCCACAGAAGTTGAAACATTTCAACAACAATGGGCTTTGCTAACGTCACGAGACCAAACTCATCTCAGAACATGTAATGATGGCAAGTTCAACGACACCATTGAAGAATTCTTAAAGTACAAAAAACGGCGTAAAAAAACACAGAATCAGGAACAGGGTCTATTAAACCTGTTAGAAAAAATTAATCCTACTAAGATCACGCTTGCTGATGTTACAGCATTTACCACAATATGGAACACATGGACGAAAAAAAACCAGCAATCATTTTTGGAAACGCATGAGAAAGAAATGGTGCTCATAGCACAACTAACATCAATGATTCCCGAAGACGAGGGCTTTTCTGATGACGACGCCGCTCCTCTTGTTGGAACCTATCTTCCTGCTATTCCTGCTGAAGGAAGTCTAGAGCCGCGCCCTCTAACCCGGGGTATTGAGAACCCTCACGTCATGTGTTTTATGAATGCAACACTACAGGAAATACTCGCCAGCCCAAGACAAGTTGCTTATCTCAGTATGTTGAAGCGTGAAGCTGTATTGACGCACGCAGCAGGTGATGGCAGAAGGACACCCCTTCTACAGGCTTTTTTTGATTATAGGGACAATTATTTTTTAACGGCTAGCCATGCGGTAGTTTCAGCAAGCGATCCTGTATATACAGCTTTTGCTCATGCCGTCCATACACTCCTTGATCCTAAACAGTTAAAACAACACGATCCGCATGAATTCTACACGCAGCTCTTTTCCGCTTTGCATGACCATGACACAGATACACCACGGGCCAATCAGCTACTACCAACACGCATAGAAACAACCAATACTTGTGCACGGAATAACCACACAAGAACTAAAAACAAGCCCTCATACGTTGTCATGCTAGACGGGTTAAATAGTTATCCTGACCAAGATAAACCAATAACTATTACTAGGCTTCTCAATGACTATCAAGCACTTATAGCCAGAACTGACCAAATTGAATGTTCCATGTGCGGTTGCGAAAATGATGCCTGCCCAAAAAAATTTGCAGAGGAATGCCCATGTAAAGGTGATTTAGCAAAAGTATATAAGAAAAGTCATGACACCATGAAATATACCATACACCCTGAAAATCATTTAGTAATCTATGTTCAACGTTCTAATGCAGACGGAAGCAAATGCAAAAAGCCCATAATTGCTGAAAAATCTATTACTGTTGATGGCAAACGTTTTCAGCTTATGTCGGTACTTTTTCATGGGGGCGAAAAAGCTGGTAGCGGCCACTGGACTACTCTAAGACAAGAAATATTATTTAACCCTAGAAACGGGGACTATCGCAATACCAATCATTGGATCTATTGCAATGACGCTCGCCTATATAATACGCCAGTCGACTTTCCCGTTACTATAACATCAAAAAAAATGAGCCCTCGCCCAGGCAAACCTGATGCAACTATGTTCTTTTATGACCGCGTTGCTTAAGTCTACATAAAGCGATTCATCTACTCCAAACTAAAAAGGGCCGTCATACGAAAGTATGACGGCCCTTTTTAGTTTTTTCTAACTTTTACTTTCTAAGCGCCATCGCGCGCAGTCTTTTTACACGCTCTTCCATTGGTGGATGAGTTGATAGCAAATGCATAATCCCCTTCATGGAGAATGGGTTTACAATAAACAAACTTGCCGTTGCAGCCTCAGCAGGTGACCCAGCCTCATGCGGTCGGCGATGCGCACTACTATGTAATTTTTCAAGCGCAGAAGCCAACGCCAGCGGATCATGACAGGTCTTAGCTCCTGTTTCATCTGCTAAATATTCTCTAGAACGGGAAATGGCCAATTGCAACAATGTTGCTGCAAGCGGCGTAATAATAATAATTGCTAATGCCGGTAATAGCCCCCCACCGCGTTCTTCACGGTCACGCGAAGAACCAAAAATCATAGCCCATTGCATCATGTGAGCCAAATAACTAATGGCTGCAGCAAGCGTTGCAGCCACCGTACATACTAAAATATCGCGGTTTTTAACATGGGACATTTCATGCGCAAGTACGCCACGCATTTCATCAGCATCAAGAATCTCCAAAATGCCTTCTGTCACCGCCACTGAAGCATGCGCTGGGTTTCTACCAGTTGCAAATGCATTTGCGGTGTGATCAGGAATAAGCCATAATTTGGGCATAGGCATTTTTGCTTGAAAGCACAATTCCTCAACAATTTCATAAATCCATTTATAGCGTACTTCATCTAGTGGCGTAGCTCGATACATAGCCAATACCATTTTATCTGAAAAAAAGTAGGTGATAAAATTAAACAAACAAGCCATAACAAGCGCTATGGTTAATCCATTTTTTCCACCAACAAAGTACCCAACAAGAAAAAATAGGCTGCTCATAATTGCCAGCAGCATCATAGTTTTAATACGATTAAAATACATAAACTAACTCCATCCCAGAAATATTAGTAAACGTTTTAATAACAAGATTTTTAATGATGAAAATTCTCACTTACAGCCTTAGCAATCCCTGAAATAAACAGAAAAGCACCACCCGCAATTACTAAAACTACGGGCACAATAACTAATAACCACACCCGTGCCGTAGAAGAAAGCGCATTCCATACCACCGCAAAAGGTAATATGGCTACTGCCGTTGCGTAAAACGTCGCAAAATAAGCGCTTAAGATTCCTAATACCCCATACACAATGTAGCGAAAAAAACGAAGAACTTGCATAGCAAATCTCCTTCTAGTAAATGGGTAAGAAGACTACTCCAACTGCCCGGAGCCTAGCAGGAAATGGTCAATATTACTACTCTTTTTGCAAAATAAGAGGTCAAAAAAAGTCTAATCTTTCTCGTACTCAATCTCGAAGTCATCTATGGCAATATCTGGTTCCACATCATCATATGCATGTTTTCTAGTTGCCACCTTTTTAGGCTGTTTTTCATCAGGAAGTAATAACTGTTGCTTGCCTACTGGCAATTTTTCAGTCTTATTATCTTTGCGAATACCGGCCAGCTGCTGTGCCTGACGCCCAATATCTTGTCGCAACTGCTCTTTTTCTTCTTCAATTTCGTCTTCAGCCTCTTTGAACACTTTATTCATTTCGTCTTGCATGCGCTTGATCTTTTTTTGCAGCTTCAAGATCATTTCTACGCCAGCTAAGTTAACGCCCAGCTTGTGCGTCAAATAAATAACCTCTTCAAGACGGTCAACATCGTCTTCTGAGAAAAGGCGTGTATTACCCTCTGATCGCTTAGGCGTAATAAGGCCTTGTTTTTCATACATCCGAATGGTCTGTTGATGCACAGAAAACATTTTAGCGACAACAGATATTGAGTAAAAACCCTTCCTTTTTCTCATCGCAACTCCTTGGCCTTAGTCATGCTTAAGAATGGTTAAAAACGCATCGTGTGGCAATTCAACGTTACCAACTTGCTTCATCTTCTTCTTACCTTCTTTTTGCTTTTCAAGCAACTTGCGCTTACGGCTAATATCCCCGCCGTAACATTTTGCAATAACGTTTTTACGCATTGCTGATACGGTTTCACGCGCAATAACTTTTGCACCAATTGCAGCCTGAATAGCAACTTCAAACATCTGTCTATGGATAACTTCTTTCAGCTTCTGTGTCAACTGACGGCCTACAGTAAACGCCTTGTCTTCATGCACAATCATTGAAAGAGCATCAACAGCTTTACCATTAAGCAAGATGTTCATTTTCACTAAATCTGATTCTTGGTAGCCAGCTTGCTCATAATCAAAACTAGCGTAGCCCGCACTGATGGACTTTAATTTGTCATAAAAATCAGTAATGATTTCATTCAACGGCAATTTGTAACGCAAGATAATCCGCCCTTCATCCAAGAAGGTCATCTCTTGTTGCACCCCACGACGGTCTTGGCAAAGATTCATGATATTACCCAAATACTCTTTTGGCATAATCAATGTTGCTAAAACCACTGGCTCAAATACCGCTTCTATTTTAGTTACTTCAGGAAATTTTGATGGGTTTTCAATAACTTCTTCTTCCCCACTCGTCAACCGTACTTTATAAAGTACGGTCGGGGAAGTAACAATAATATTGGCATTATACTCTTGCTCCAAACGTTGCTTAAATACGTCCATATGGAGCAATCCCAAAAAGCCACAACGAAAACCAAGCCCGAGCGCCACTGATGTTTCTTTTTCAACGTGCACACTTGGATCATTCAACGTCAATTTTTCAATTGCATCACGAACCATCTCAAATTCAGTAGTATCAAGCGGATAAATCCCAGCAAAAACCATTGACTTTGCTGGCTTAAAGCCTGGCAAAGCTGGCACTGGATGTTTTGCGTGGCACAGGGTATCCCCAACACGAGCTTCTTTAACCGTTTTCATACCAGTAATCACATATCCTACCTGGCCGGTGTAAAGTGCTTGTTGTTGTAATGGTTCAGGATACATTAATCCAAGCTCCAACACTTCATACTCTTGCCCAGTGTGTGCAGCCATGATGATGTCGCCTTTTTTCAAAGAGCCATCAATAATTTCAATCAAACAGATAACCCCACGATATTCGTCATACCATGAGTCAAAAAGCAGGGCCTTGAGGGGCTTATTGGCATCCCCTGTAGGCGCTGGAATCCGTTCAATAACTTGCATAATCAACTCATCAATACCAATCCCTACTTTTGCAGAAATGAGCATGATATCTTCTTGCTTAGTATCAAAAACCTTCTCCATCTCGCGCCCAACACGGTCAGGATCAGCATTCATCATATCAATTTTATTAATCACCGGCACAATAGTTAAGTTCTGCTCAAATGCCAAATAAAAATTTGCCATTGTCTGTGCTTGCACCCCCTGCACTGCATCAACAACCAATAAAGCTCCCTGACAGGCATATAACGAGCGCGAAACTTCATAGGTAAAATCAACATGCCCGGGGGTATCAATCAAATTAAGGAGATATGTTTTACCTTTGTATTCATAAAACAAAGTCGCTGTTTGTGCTTTTACGGTAATGCCTCGCTCACGCTCAACCTGCAATTTATCCAAAAACTGCGTAGCTTTTTCACGCATAGAAATGGTTTCTGCCTTTTCAAGGAGACGGTCAGCAAGGGTAGATTTACCGTGGTCAATATGCGCAATAATTGAAAAATTGCGGATGCACGACAACTCAAAATCTTTAAGATTAAAATTTGCAATGGAGCTTATATTCATGGAATTAAGAATCTTTCAATTACATGCGTTCTGGCTTAGAAATACCAAGCAGGTCTAAACAAAGGCTTAACACATTTTGGACAGAATGCACCATCAACATACGTAATTCTGAAACTGCTGTTTGATGCTTATCAATAACTTTATTACGAGTGTAGTAACTATGCAAACATTGTGCTAGTTCAAGGGCATAATACGAAAGCATATGAGATTGATGGCCTTGCGCTGTTGCACGTAAAATATTTTCTAGCAAACACATTTTTTTCAGCAAATCCCGCTCTTCTTCAGTAACATGCGGCATAAGTGCTATCAGCTGCTCACGAGTTACCTTTCCGTGCCGCACTTGATCTACCCAATCACCAAACTCTTCAACTGCTGCCCTGTCAAGTAAACTACTAATCCGCACAAAAGCATATTGAATATAATAGACGGGATTTTCATCAGTCTTTTTAAGAGCTGTTGCTAGATCAAAATCCAAGGTCATATCTGCTTTACGATTTAGGTAAAAAAACCGTGCTACATCAGTACCAACTTCTTCAATCACATCGCTTAGCTTAGTAAAATTACCAGCTCGCTTGGACATGCGCACCGCTACATCATTTTCTTTTATATTCACCAGCTGATACAAAATAACTTCCAACTGATCAGGGTTAAAGCCCAGCGCTTCCATCGTAGCTTTCAAGCGCTTAACATAACCATGGTGATCATGGCCTAAAATATCAATCAATTGATCGTACCCACGATCAAATTTGTTTTTGTGATACGCAATATCAGCTGCAATATAGGTCAATTCGCCTGTGCTTTTACGTACTACGCGGTCTTTATCATCACCAAAATCAGTAGACTTAAACCACAAGGCTCCATCTTTTTCGTAGGCAAGCCCCTTAGTGACAAGCAAATCAAGAGCGCGCTCTACTGAACCATCATCATGCAATGTTTTCTCAGAGAACCAACGATCAAAATGAATGCGATAGGAGGTCAAATCAGCTTTAATCAGATGCAGTAACTGTTCTTTGGCATAAAGCTCAAAAAATACTGCTGGCTTTTCTTTGAGTGAATCACCATTGGCTAGTACACAGTCTTTGGCAACAGCAATCAAATATTCGCCCGCATACCCGTCCTCAGGCAACTCCTGAGCAATCCCAAGCTCTTGCAAGCAGCGTGCTCGTAACGAAAGCCCTAATTTATTGATCTGATTACCAGCATCATTTATATAAAATTCTTTGTCCACCTGATGACCCAAAAAAATCATCACACGAGTAAGCGTATCTCCAATTATGCCACCGCGCCCATGCCCCAGATGAAGTGGACCAGTTGGATTAGCACTTACAAATTCAATCAAAACCCTTTTTTTTGGCTCATGGTCATCAAGCTTAAAAAATGCTTCTTTTTGCGTTATCAATTCAAACAATAATTGTTCGGTAGCCGCTCGAGAGAGCATTAAGTTAATAAAGCCAGGGCCAGCAATATGCACTTGCTCAACATAAAGTCGCATTTCGTGGGTAGTGGATAAAGCTTCCTTTATGTCATCTGCAATAACACGTGGATTAAGCCCAACGATTTTGGTCAAAATCATAGCAATATTAGTACTCAGATCACCAAATTTTGCTTCAGCACCAATATTGAGTTTAAATTCAAGATTTTTAAAATCGATATCAGTCAATGCATATTTTCGCTTTGCTTCAACCGTGATAAAATTTCTAATGGTCGTCAAAAGATTCATATAAAGGAGCCTTTAATTACTTTCCCGCTTACCCTAGTCTTATCGAAAAGTCCCCGTTGTATCAGGTATAGCCTTGGCAAAGGAGAAGCGGTTTTAATTCAAATTTAAATTCACCCATCCATAAAGAGGGCCGCTCATTCTACCAAGATATAAAGAACTTGAAAAGCACAACCCTCTCTCGATCGTTATTCTTGAGCTATAAGCAAGGCTGAGCCCCCTAAATCACCATAATCAATGAGACTAAAAATGGACTGCTAATGAGCAGCCAAGCGAACCTGCAATCATATCAGTTGCCCAACTATACTTACCAAGAATGGGTAGACTATATTCAACGCTAGCCAATACGCCGATTGCTGACCCAAACATTTCTGCTGTATTTACCTGTACAGCGGCACGCAACACATGCGTTTCCCATCCCTGTAGACGGGTGTCACTATCAGCATAATGATTTGGCAACACCAGCTCATAATTTCCACCAGCAAGCGCTTTAGCTTGCTCAGCCGCAATTTTGGTCGATAAATAATTTCCATCACGCACGTCATAGGTTGTTCGCTCCTGGCATGTGAATGTGTAACCAACTAAGGCACGCAGCCCTTTGATCAATTTATTAACGCCTACGTAGCCACCAATATCCCAGAGGGAACCATAGTCTTCTGAAACACGCACCTTTTCCAAAACAATCCAACCATTTTGATTTAAATCGGTTTTAAGACGAGCGTTGCGACGCGCATGAAAAAACACACTGCTTCCTGCTTGAAGCCCAACAGTAAGATAATCAAATACATTTGCTTCAAGGGCACCCCGACCGATACAGCCTATGTGTCCATTGTGCCCACGAGGCAGATCAAAAACTACATTTGCATCTTTGCCGCTGGCAGCCGGCAGACTAAAACCAAATTGCATATAGCCAGCTACTTCGGTTACAAGCGGAGCAAGACGAGCTGAATAGCCTTCCCAGCCAACAGAAAGCACGGGATCACCAATATCCCACCCTCGACGCACATCAGTAATAGGCTTGATGCCATGCTCTTTTAAAATCAGCGGTAGAAAGGTGGTAATAAAATGTACCATATTTTGGCCAAGTGGATCAGCAATCCCCACATTAGTTGCCTTAATACCACTGATAGTAAATTTACTAAAAGGTATAAACGCCTGCAGATACAAACCATACCAGAAGGGCACCTGCGCCTGCACCGAAACGTCAGTGATACTAAAATTACCGCCATATACTACTTTGCCATCATTGACGCCAAGCGTTTTGGCTGTAACCGCTGCATCAATCAGTTTATTGCGCCATAAACCAGTAGTTGGATGCCAAAAACGATGAGTGATAGGCATTTTCGCTGCATCTACATTATCTAAATTACTCCCCAACCGTAGCAAATCAAACGCCCCATTAGCATTAAAAAGGGGTGTTTTATTTTCATGCCCATCAAAGGCTGTGTGCGTACTGCCGCTGGCTGCTCTGAGTGAAACTCTTGCCGGTGCTTTTTTTACAAAATGGTGCGGCAAATTTGACATAAGGCCTGCACGATAAAATAGTTGCGCATCCCCCGCTAAAACCCAAGAAACTATTGTAAAATTCACTGCCGCAAGCAGCATTAAACGTTTCATGCTATTCATACCTCTTTAGTTAAAATAATGCCAGCAAGGCACCGCTATTAAACTTGTTATTTGCTAAGCACACTCTTTGTAGAGCCATTCACCAAACGAATCTGTGACCTCAACATTTGCTTGAGATATGCAGGGTATATCAAATCCATGCAAATCTTGCAAAAAATGTACCGCGTCCGCCGCCCGCTCTTGCAAGGTTTTAAACAGCACCACCGTCTCTCCCTCCCGGCTACTAGCTCCTGTCCATTGTAGCCCACGCTGTGTAGCAAAAACATTAGCACAGGCTACCAACCGCTGCGCCATGAGACAATCAATTGCACGCATTGCCTGTTCATGTGACCCAAACGTAACATATAAAAATACTGCCTTCTGCATAGCCTATCCTTTTCCCTTGAATACTAATTAAATCTCATCTCTCAATTAAATTGATTGACAATCGAATATTTTGACTCAAGACTAATCGATGTTACTATAGTCCGTGATAAAATTATATATAAACCTGACCAGGAGGGATGTCATGCTTTTTAACATTTTGCTCGTGTTTTTGGTAACATGCTTTGTTTCAACAACAATACCAGAAGCCCTGCATGCTAAAGGAAGCAATCCTGATATTACTGATGTTGTTATAGAAAATGCGGCAGCCGTACAGGAAAACAATGATGAAGATGATACTTTCCCTAACATTGATAGCGATGATGAAGACGAAGACGAGCTAGGAAAAGAAGAACCGGTTTCGTTTGATCCTGCAGAAAATCGCGATATATCATTCAATTTTGATGAGCTAGAAGAAAACGATAAAGATTAATCAGCTAGCTCTATCATTATTCAGGCTTATTGATTTTTAGCCGCTACCCCATTTTGTAAACTAAAATAAGGTAGCGGTTTTTTTATAAAATTTGCTTTTATCACTACAAGCGATAAACTTGCGATCCTTTTTAACAAAAATATAACGCACAAGAGAAGATTACATGCTTTATCGATTAACATTACTATTAATAATTACCAACTCGCCACTTGTTCCATCAGCTCACCTTGTAGACTATTCAGACTCAGAAGACAGCGAAAACGAAACAACTACCGCTACTCCCCAAAGCAAACCAAGCACAAGTCCCAATCGAAGCCCCAGATCAAGGATAACAAGTCCGCTACAAAAAACACCACCTTCTCATTTAGCTATCACGACAAAAATCACCCCTAATAAACGCATAATCAAGACACAACTACAAAAAGCCGAACGCAAAAATCGCATAGCGTTTAGCGAAAAAACAGCTAATTTACTCAAAGAAGCTATGGTACTTGATCCTGAACACCTAGAAGGTAAGTTATACCGTCAAGGAATTCTTGTTTTTCACGAACGTGTATTGCAGCGATTTGCACACAATCTACTACAGTATATTGAACAGGAACGAAAGAATAATTCTTTTACGCTTGAAGATGAGCATTGTCTTCTTACTAGAGAAAGCGAACACGCTTTGTCTAGCGAAATTATCATTAATGCTATTCTTATGGGAGAATGCTCATTTCAACTAGGTAAAAACAATCAAATAGAACTAGTGATTGACGCCAAAGTGGTGTGCAATAGCAATGATTCAATAGTTAAATGTATATTGAACGATCGCACACACGTAAAACTTGTTTTTGGGTCTCCTCGTCAGGGAACAACCAACAAGTATCCTTTTGTTCTGTATCATGCTATGTTCCATAAACCTTACTATTCTGCACGTTATCATCAATCAAGCGTAGATAAGGCAGAGGCTTTTCTCGATACCAAGCTATATGAAGGAAAAGAAATACTTTGCTTTGATCTCACCTGTAAAAAACGGGCGCAGCTTCCATTAATGAATGAACTCTTTGCTACAATCACGCCAACCTTATTAGATTCAAAATAAAAATGCAAATTCAGCCTAATGTAAGATTTTTTTGTTTTTGAACGGTTTTTTTATAAAATTTACATTTATAGCTGCACTCGATAAACTTTCAATCCAGTTAAAATCAAACCATTATTCTTCAAGAGAAAACATGCCTTACCTATCAATATTCTTATATAGTCTTTTATTAACTGTATCCTCAACCATTCTACCAGCTGGTACCCCTGACAGAGGACTCCCTGGGGGCGCTGCCATCCAAACACCCCCTGCTCCCGGCAGAGCCCAATCACCCCGCACACTTTCTACAAATAGAGTCCATCACACACCGCTAACACCGATAGGCCGTCGCCATCTTACGGCTAATACCAGAAAAGGACTCAATTTAAATAGAGTTATAATTCCTGACCATATTCGTGCCTCACTCCATGCAGCTATAAACGCGCCTGTACACATTGATGGTCGACTGCACCAGCATGGAATACTGCTCACTGAACAACGAGTAGCTTATAATTATGCATACAACCTGCGCAATCGTATTGTGCGGCACCGCTCTACAAATGCAGATGCGTTTGGAGGAAATGCTACTTCTATTGTAAACAAACAAAAAAATGAATTTAAACATGTTGTCCCTTTAAAAACTATTGTTGATATTATTGAACGTGGTAGCACGTTTGCCAGATTCGAAAATGGCGTATTGCAATTAGAAATAATTGCAGAAGCAACCGTATTTAGTAATGACCCAAAAATAAGTGCGTGGCTGGCCGAAGTAAATGAAATTAGATTAACTTTTGGCTACACTAATGATTCACTTGATGTTACTGACCCATTTTTGCTATTTCATGCAATGGTAGATCGTCGAGAGAACAGAAGCCCTCATCTTTATCCTGTTGCTGGGGTAACAGCGTATCTTGATTATCATTCATACCCTACTCGTGGCCCCATTTTGCGTTTTAGAATTCCATAATTAAAGAGCGCTTAATGCCTATTAATTTCAGAAATTTGTTTTCTTTTCAGCCTGCTGAAGTCAAGCAGGCATTCGCTGTAGCTATAAAACTCGGCTACGGGCAAGGGGTGAAGCTTATTAAAGCACCAACAACAACGCCATACAGCAAGCTGCTCGTGGTCACGCCACGAGCAGCTGGTAAAGCACATGACCGTAACTTAATTCGCCGCCGAGCAAAAGCAATCTTTTATGAATGTGCCTCGCATGAAAACCCTGCCATTTTTATTTTGCTGGTTAACAAGCGAGCAACCACTGCTGCATTCGACTCACTTAAAGCATTTTTGCTGAACTATATTTGTAAGTAGCCAGAGATAATACAATGCGCCTTTTGGTACTTATTTATCAAACCTTAAGACCATTTCTAGGCCTTACTACATGCATCTATCCTATCAGCTGTGGGCGCTATGCCTTGCAGCAACTAGAGATCAAGCCTTTTTGGATTAGTGTACCATTAATTGGATTGCGTGTGTTAAGTTGCAATCCAATTAATGGCTTTATCCGCTGGGTACGTTTTAAACGCGCCCTACGCGCACTCGAGTAAAATTATCACTCGAAACATAGCGTGCAGCAACCTGATTAATCTCTTGTAATGTTAAGCTATGAACCCGTTGTAATACCTTATCATAATGATCTACAGGTAATTCTAATGCCTTAATTCTACAGATAGTACCTGCAATAATACTATTGCTGCCCATTAAATCGGCTAGATCTTTTTCATATGAATGCTTCGCAGCATCAAGCTCTTCTGCAGTTACTCCTTTTTCAGCAATATCTGCTAGACATTTAAGTATTTCGGTTTCAGCAAAACCAACATTTTCTGGATTAATTATCGCCCCCACACAATCGTAACCAGGCTGTTTTCCTGCACGAGCAGCAAATTCACCAAACGCTACATAAAATAGCCCGGTACGTTCACGAATTTTATAAATTCGCGAACCCAATGATTTGAAACAAATATAATTTAATAACTTAAGCGGTACAAAATCAGCATCATAAATAGTCACAGGAGAAGGTCTGCCATACATTACTACTACTTGATCACGCGTCATAGCAACATCAATGTACTCTGATTTCGCTTCTTGAGGCTTAATTGATGCAACCGACATTTTCATTCCTGTTTCAATTTTACCTAAGTAGCACCGTATTAGATGCTCCATCTCATAAACATCAAAATCTCCTACTACCGATACCACCAGATTTTCTGCAGTCAAAACCTGACTATGTAAAGTCTTCAAGGATGCCGTATTTACTCGTGCAACATCTTCTATTGCCTCGTCAAAGGTCCAGGCAAAGGACTGTCCTTTAAAAAGAGCATTTTTAAGTAAACGACCAGCTATATCTTTTGCGTCATCTTTTGAGCGTTGGAAAGCATCAAGCTCAATTTTTTTAAGTTTTTCTAACGCATCTTTAGCAAAAGTTGGGTAACACAGTACTTGCACAAAGCGCTCTAGTAAATCTGTAAAATCAGCAGACAAACATGATAACGAAGCCCCGGCAGCATTAAAATTAAACGACGCCCCACGCTGTTCAAAAAAATCTACCGTTTCTTTTTTACTACTTCCCTTAGTCCCCTCTAAGAGCATGTTCATCATAAGCCCCAATACTACCCCTTCACGGGCACTAGCAAAAAATGCCGCTTCCTTAAAGCTAAACATGGTAGCAATCATAGGTAGCTGCTTTTGTGGTGCAAGAAGTACGGTTAAACCGTTAGGCAATATAATAGTTTTTGTTGGCTGAGGAAAGGTAAAGGTCAATGGTGTAGGTGGCGGGAAAGCGCCAGCAGCACGTGGTTCTTCAATTGGCGCAGTACGCTCATGCCGTGCTAAAATTTTCTGATCAAGAGCATTAGACTGCTCTTTCATCAACTGACGCATTTCTTTTTTATCTTCTGGCAAAGGCAATACTTCCAGCTGATTCATTAAAAATGGATCTAGATACGACTTTGCAATTTCTTGTAATTCTTGCGTGGTAATATCATTATAGCGATTAACCCGATTAAATAAGGCAAACTCATCACGAGTAGCAAAATATGATTGCAACCAGTCCATTACAAGATTGTTGAAATGTAAGGTCTCTTCAAAAAAATCCACCTTTTTTGTCTTAGCAACACGTGCCAAATCAACATCACTCACGCCGTTGCGCACTAACGATGCTAGTTCTTCTTTAATTAACCGAATACATGCTTCTTTTTTTCCAGGCAGAGGCTCAAGAAATACAAAGAACAGCCCAGCTTCCATCATTTTAAAAGCCGAAGCACCAACTGATGACGCTACTTTATGCTCATCAACCAACGTCCGGTACAAGCGTCCAGCATGTCCAGCTCCTAAAATAGCTTCAAGAACTGATATAGCTTGCTCATGTTTATCTTTAAGTCCTGGAATAACCCAGTACAACATGAGTTGCTCATTTTTTATATCTTCATAAAAACGTGTATTGTTAACAGCTAATTCTGTATGTAGTGATGGAAATTCCACCACCGCTGCTTTTGTAGTAGGAGCTGGCGCATCAAAAAGACGTTCTACTTCGGCAAAAGCCTCCTTAGGATCAACATCTCCTACAATAAACAATGTTGCACGGTCGGGACGGTAATATTTTTTGTAAAATGCTTTTACTTGATCAGCGGTAAGCGTCAAGAGATCTTCCTTAAAACCGATAGTCGGCATATGATACGGATGGTTTGGAGGAAATGCAAGCTCTAACGATTTCAGGTACATCATTTTCCAATAATCGTCTTTATTCATCTTAAGCTCTTGCACAACTGCCTTGACTTCTGATGCAAGGTGTTGTGGATCAAACCGTACATTATTCATACAATCTGCAAGAATTTCTAAGAATGGCTTCCAATTATTTTTATTGGATTCAAAATAATAACTGGTCGCATCCAGCATCGTAAAAGCATTATAAGTAGCACCATATTTGCGAGCTATAGTATCAATGTCAGTTTCTGATAGTTTTTCTGTTCCTTTAAAAATCATATGCTCTACCAAATGAGCAAGCCCCCGTTCGCCAGATTGTTCAACATACGAACCAACATCATAAGCCATCTGTACCAACACTTTGGGTAAAGCATCGTTCTGATAAATAATGGCATGCATACCATTCGGTAGTATACGTTTGGTAATTTTCTCAGTAGGCACAGTAAAAAGTGATTCAACTGCTTTTAATGATGGTTTTTTCTGCTTTATATAAGCCCAATAAGCAGCCATTAATAAGCTGCAACATGCTATCAAAAGCAGCACTAGTTTAATTTTCGTGCTTAATAATTCCATAAGTCTATCCCTCATGTTGTGACAAATAGTCGTAAATATGTTACAAGTTACACTAACAGTGTTAACAATAGCCTCTATTCTACCTAAAAATTTTAGCAAAAAGCATGTTAAATATTCTAATCATGAGAGTTTCCGCTATTGGTGATGTCATTCACACATTGCCATGCGTGTTTTTGTTGAAACAACTTATTCCATCAGCACGGATTAGCTGGATAGTACAAAATAAAGCTGCTAGCTTATTACTCAATCAACCATTTCTTGAAGAAGTATATGTGTTGCCTGATAATTTTTTATATCCAAAAAATATTGGTACTACATTACGTGTCATGAAAAAACTCCGCAGCATCCAGTGGGATGGTATTATCGATTTTCAAGGGCTTACAAAAACAAGCATGCTTCTCGCATTTCTTCGTGGCAAAAAATATGGATTTGATAAAAAGCATGCACGCTGGCCTTTAAGCACCTGGTTTACCCATCAACAAATTACGCCGGATTTTAGTAACATTGTTCAAAAAAATTTAGCACTCGCCGCTCATGCAGCATATAACTTAAGTCCACATCGTAGCTGCCCAGCTATCCATACCTTACAATCAGCATTTCAATTAGCTATCCAAAAAGCAGATGCCGAAATAGTAAAAGCATGGATTGTCCATTCACAACTTAGAGCTTTTATTGCACTCTGCCCCAACACTACCTGGGAATCAAAGCATTGGCCGACAGAGCACTGGACAGCAGTAGCAGGTGAATTAGCAAAAAATCCTCTACGTCCTATTGTAGTTGTTGGCACCAATTTTGGACAAGCTGCAAAAGATTTAGCCGCAGAACTTAGCAAGCAGCATATTCCTTTTCATATTATGCCTGCATGGAACTTAGCGATGACCGGATATGCACTTACTTATGCACGTTTAGTTATTGCTCCTGACACAGGACTCCTGCATTTGTGCGACTATTTAGGAATCAAAACAATCGGTATTTTTGGACCCACTTCAAAAAGCCAACATGGCCCTTTTTTAGTGGGAGAGAATGTAAAGCAGGCATTACAAATACCATGCCCACATTTTTATAAAAAAGAACATAATGATAGCCAAGACAACTGCATGGCACGTTTTATGCCAACAGATATGCTTATGCACATTTATAAGGCGTTAAATCAATAATAAAGGGATTTCGATGTCCACGCTAAATTTTTCAGATCAATCATTAACTGGCATACATTTCGTTGGACCATTAACCATTAATGCCGCTCGGTTTGATGATGCAACATTAACAGAAGTTCTGTTTCAACATCTTATTTTACAAGATAGTTACTTTGATGATGCACGGTTAGAGAATGTCCTGTTTGAAGATGTAACATTAGAAAATGTCTCTTTTGATGATGCACTCTTACATAATGTTCGCTTTACTCGTGTATGCCTTAAGAATTGTACTTTTAATGATGCAACGCTTAACAATGTTACTTTTACTGATGTATTGGTTGAAGGCACAAAATCAGTTGATGAAACGTTCCATGATGCCACGTTAAATTCTACAGATATAACCGGTATCGCTTAATAATTCTTTTTAGCTAAGCGGGCTTATGTACATAAGCCCGTTCTTATCTTACTCTATTCCATTGGCGCATTCATAAGAGCTTGCCATGAGACAGGAAACTTCGTAGAAACAATATCGCTTACCAAGTGCGCATATTCTTGTATCTCTCGTTGTGCAAGTGGTGCCACACGTAACCGTACTAGCCGTGCATAGCCAGCTAGGCTAGCAGTTTCAATAAATTCGGTGTACATAGCCTGAGGTAATACCATACGCGCCTGTTCTGGAGCCACTCCCTGATCCAACAAATATTGATAATATTCTTGCGCTTTATCAAAATAATCTTGCATCTGTGCCATAAGGGGAACACTATTTTCTACTAACTCTTGTTTGGAGCCTTGCTTTAAATTTTTATCCCGTTGACGCAGCCCTGCTGGCATAAAACAACCTGGAGCGTCGGTCACATAGCGACGAGAAACTTCATTACGCGTAAACCCAACTGAATGCTTAAACCATTCCCGTGCGATAAAAATAGGCATTTTAATCCGCAAAGAAATTTGTGGATGAAAAAAGGGGGAAGAATGGCGATGGTCAGCAAGGTATTTAATCAATTTAGCATCACGCTCAGCAAGCTTAGGTACTGTTTTACCTTCTACTTCTACTTGCTCAAATGCCGACTCTTTATGAAAAGAGACGCGTGCAGTGTTTACAACTGTTAGATCAGAACCAAAGCAATCTATAAGTTCAACAAAACCTTTGCCATCATGAATAAATAATTTATTAACTGGTATTGCTTCCTGCATAGCCGGATGAAGTCGCACAGCGCCCTGCAATTCCATATAATCCCCTTCAAATTAAAATATAAGTTACAGTTCCAATACACGACAGAATAACGCGCACAAGGAAAAAATAAATCCCCCGTTTCAAGGACAAAAAAATTGTGATATGGTTATGAGCCTTACTATTCTGCCATTAGGAGAAACAATGCTCAAAAATATTTCAGTAAAAACCACCCTTCCCCTTGCTATATGGCTTCTTATGCTCATCGCAAGCTACTACTTTCCGTTAACAAACCTCAGTGGCTCATTCCGCTCTATTCTGAGTGGTATTAATATCGTATTGCCCCTTGCTGGTGGCCTCTTTGGGATAGGGATGGTCTGTTGGCTGATAAGCAGTTTATGGCTTTTAAAAACACTCGTTCTCAGCAAAGCACTTACTTTTGGCATTCCAAGCGCTTGTGCAATGCTCTCGTGGGCAAGTAACTCCAAAAAAAGTGCTACAAAGAACATTAATTTTTTAATCAACGCTTTCTTGCCTGCACTTTGTATGGTAGTTTTCATGATGCATCCAGCATCATGCGGTGCGTGGCCCTACGCTTTGTATTGGCTTATTCCGATTGCTATTTGGGCAATAAATCACTCTCAAAATAGCTTACTTTGCGCCTTGCAAAGCACTTTTGTTGCTCACGCCGTTGGTAGTGTGATGTGGGTATTTTTAGTGCCCATGACTACCAGTCAATGGCTAGCATTAATTCCTATGGTAATGTTAGAACGGATCAGTATTGCTGTACTTGCCGCTAGCCTGTATAAGATTATCAGCGTGACGACTACGCTCATTGTAGTAAAACGTATTAAAAAACATCTCGCCTAAGTTCTTTACATTCTTGCTTGTGCGCTTAAAAATTAACTATTCTAGAGTAAGTTAATTTTTAAAGTACCCACGTAAGGAGAACAATGATGAGTGGTCCCAATCTTCGCTTACTAAAAATACTATTTTTGGTGTTAACATTAGTCTTACCAAACGGCCTTCTAGGGGCAGATGCTGTTACACAAATTAATGCCATCTTTAATACTCATATGAGCTACCCTGGAGGCATTAGCGCTTTTACAACTGAGGCTCCTGCACTTTCAGCTCCAACAGATATTGCTACACTTACCACCCTCTGGAATGCCATTAATGCTGCAGCAAAAGCAACTCCACCAGCTGATGCAACTCAACTCAGCAATACACAACAGGCCTTCTGGAATGGTATTATTTTACCAGCCACAGTACTCCCTCCTTTTGATGCCACGATAGCAGAATATGTTGCATTGTATACTGCAGTTTATAATGCATGCAAATCTTTATGTCAGCCTTCCTGCTCATTAATCACTGGGCCTGTCAGCGATAGTAGCACAGATGGAACAGGTAGCATGCAATACCAACTTGATAGTTTTATAACGAGCCTTGATCTTCCTGCATCGATTACGAGTCTAGCACCAGCTACGGCGCCAAGCCCTATAAGCGAACCTAGAACTCCTGCTCCATCTAAACCAGCAACAAAAAAAACAGTAAAAAAATTACAAAAAACTATTAGAAAACCTGCTAATGCACCAGTTCCTTCTTCAGAGAAAACAATAGCCCCAACACATAAACATGCTAAACAGGCTCCCAAAGTTATAAAAGCTGTAGTTGCTAATCCAAAAAGTATGAAAAAATAGGCGGTAATTAAATCAATTTTCATACAATAAAAAAGCCCCGTGTTTATACGGGGCTTTTTTATTGTAAAAGATAAATCATGCAAAATTAGAATGGGAGATCGTCTTCAAATGGTTTTTGGTCTTTGAATGCAATTTCACCAGTTGAGGTCCCCATTTCTTCATCTTTTTGAGCTGCTTTTTTAATGCGTGTTTTTGGAGCAACAGCTTCTTGTGATTGCATGCTAGCCATAGGAGCTGCAGAAGAAGCTGCATCGTAATCATCAAGACCATCTTCTTGCTGATTAGAGCTTAAAAACGTAACACGGTCAGCAACAATCGAGTGCTTGCTACGTTTTGAACCATCAGCCTCCTGCCAGCTATCTAGCTTTAAACGTCCTTCAACTAAGACCGGACGACCTTTTGCAAGAAATTGACGGCATGATTCAGCCTGCGGACCCCATACATCAACATCTACAAAACAAACCTCTTGTACCATAGTACCGGTTTGCTTATTTTTAAATTGTCGGTTTGACGCGAGACCAAGACGACATACAGCCTGCCCTGAAGCTAACTGTTTATGTTCAGGATCACGAGTCAAGTTACCAATCATAATTACGCGATTAAAACTTGCCATTAACGTGCTACCTCACCTAAAATTAATAAACGATTTAAAACGGTGAGGCTAGATTACCACAAACTTGAACGATGGCAAAGCACGTCCTCAAGATCATCAAAACTACGTAAAATTGATGCGTATTCTTCAGGTTGATGTATATATTTTCGCAAAAGTGAATCCGTAGTTTTAACAATCTTATCAATGGTACATGCCTGCTGGATAAGTTCAGGAAAAAGCTGCTTTCCTGTCAGCAGATTTGGCAAACTCATAGAAGTTACTTGTACTACTAAACGTGCAATTGCATATGAAAGCCATGACGTTTTATATGCTACTACTGTTGGTACACGTAACAATCCAAGCTCTAAAGTTACCGTACCCGGCTTTGCAATAGCCACGCACGCAGACTGCAATATATGGTATTTTTCACATTCTTTGGAAATAAAACGAATATTGCGGCATACTTTCTCAAGACCATATTTAGCAGCTATCTGCTCGTAATCATCAATTGCAAGCGATTGCGGAACTGGAATAACAAATGAAAGCATTGGATGCATACGCTGCAACTTACTCATTACTGTCAAAAAAACAGGTAACATCACTACCAATTCACTTTTCCGTGATGCCGGCAAGAGTGCTATTACAGCTTGCTTAGGAGCAACTGTGGCACGCCTAGCAAGTATTTCTTCTGCCACTGGATTGCCTAGCCAACTTACCGATAACCCACGCTCACGATACCATGAAACTTCAAATGGATACATAACCACTACTTGATCAGCAAACTGCTTAAGTGCTTTGATACGCCATGCTCCCCATGCCCATAATTGAGGCGGAGAAACATAGGTAATTTTTAATGTTGGCTTTTCTTTCTTTAGTAATCTAGCCAAACGCA
This sequence comes from uncultured bacterium, assembly GCA_903825355.1. GTDB lineage: Bacteria > Babelota > Babeliae > Babelales > RVW-14 > CAIKAH01. The sequence goes on from CAIKAH010000001.1 coordinate 48,796, forward strand.
AATTAAAACCTGGAAAGTCTACTAATACCACTTCTTCAATATTGCTTGTTAGAATATGATGCGCCAGAGCTCTAATTTTTTTCAATAACCGGGGCAGGTGTTTTATTATTTCTACAATCCCAACAACATTCAAGACTTCAAAGCGTTCATAAAGCTCCATTCCTGCAGCAACTGCAGCATCCCCACCGATACCCTGAATACTGCAAGCAGCTAGTGCTTTTCGTTTTTGTATATACCACGCAGCAATACGATCCCCAGAAACCTCGCCAGCAACCATAAATATTTTTTTCATGAGTGCCTCAAGCAGCCATCATTTTTTATGCGATGAATAATCTCTCGCAATCCTTTCTCGTCCTGTTCACCAGTACTACTTCCTAATTCGCATTTTTTTACAGCAGCAAGTGCATCTTGCATAATGTGCAAAGCTGTATTCAGTGCTACCTTGGTTGCTTTAGTCACTCGCGGTTCATCATCTAGCAAACCTTCGGCCAAGCGAGCACAAGTTGTTTGCAGATATGCAACATCTTCATGCATTTTAGCCATTCTTTGTAAAGTCCCCCGAGGCACGGCAACGGTAATCGCTTGCTGCTGTTTCTGCTCTTCCACTGATTGTTGCGTTTCAGCTAATCCCTGAATTGAAGCACCTATCCGCTTCACTAATCCAGTTGTTTCACTGAAAAGCTCTTTCGCCACACTACCAAGGTTTTCTTTTAACGCACTACGTGAAAGTTTTTGTTTTGATACATGAGGGGCTTTAGGCTGCACAATAAATTCTTCAGCACGCAATCCTATGCAGGCTAGCGAGCAACATATCAAAAAAATATTCATCCCAGATCTCTTTCAAAAAATAAAGGGACCCATTCCTGAGTCCCTCTAAGTTGGCTGATCGTTAGATCAATAATCTTATACTAAGTACCTAGTTATTATATAACCAGTTACTACTGTCCGGCAGCAGCGTGACCAGCAGTCGCACCACAGCAAGTACCTGAAGCAGCAGGAGGTGTTCCCCCGTTATCATCAGGATTATCACCAGAAGGCTTCTTGAAGAAGAACAAGTCATACTTGTAATCAAGTGCTGCATAAACACCAGCAGCAGCTAATACACCAACAGCAATAATTGCATACATTTGTTTTTTTGAAGCTTCGCTTTTCATTGCAAGAGCAACAGCTGGGCTAATTTTGCTCAAACGAGCAATTTCTTCTTTTACTTGAGTATCAACTGCAGCGATGGTTTCAGCGTCAACAACAGCGTTGTCAGCAGCTTGAACAGGAGCAGCCATCATAGCAGTTGCAAGAACAACAGCAAATAGAGTTTTCATAATGATTTCCTCTTTGTTTTGTTAAACTTAAAAAACGTCAGCCAACGCTTTTTGATGTCGCAAAATTCACTACACATACAATCACGCCATTTATAGGGGCGTTTTTTGCGTATTAATATAAGCAGACTTATAATAAATGCAAGTTTTTTAAGCGCACAATTAGTCAAATTTTTTGTTGTTAATCTGGTACATAACAACAAAACAAAAACTATTTGTACAGTCTATTTGCCGGAGAAAATTTGCTTAAACTTTTTCGGGCAAATAGACTGTACAAATGTTAATTATCAGAATCTGAATCAAATACTGGATTAAAGAGTGGCTCAACAACAATGCCATGTTGCCGTGCACGTGCACGTGTAGTGCGCCCTTGAAAAGGAGGCTGAGGCATCGGAGCAGGAGTAGGTGCAACTGACGTATCCACTGAAGAAACCGCAGCACTCGCAACGGGAGATAATACTATTGTTGTTTCTCCACGCAAGCGGCTGCCCTCATCTTCTGCTTGTTTGATTGTTTGAGCTTGTGCATCATGAATAATATCCTGCAGAACATCTGCTGTAGGCATGTTCAAATCGGGTACCCCAACCACCGGAGCACGTCCTGGATCATTATGCCCCAGGTGATGCTGCTTGGCATGCCCCGTACCATGATAATGCCTAATACAAGAACAAGGAGGAACATCGCTATTTGTATTGTCATTTGGATTTTCAGGATGATCATCTTGTCTAGGCCACAACCAGCAGATTAGTGCTGCTATTCCGCTAACAGTAATCACTCCCGTAATAATACGAGCAGCTAATTTTCTTTTCGCAGCTTCCGTTTTCATAGCTTGATTAAGCTTTGATTGAGGTGATTGCTTATGCGCTTCTTCTTCTAGCCGTGCCATTACTGCTTGCTCTATTACATGCATTTCATCTTCATGTAAAGCCCTTACTGGCTGATCGCTTGCAACAAGAAGAGAGCTACAGATACTTAATAGCAACAGAATTGTCATAAATTTATTCATTGTTGTTTCCTCTTAGAAGTTTATCGCTAGAACTTTATTTTGCAGCTCCATCACCTTCAGCCGCAGCAGAAGTTCCGTCGACAATAAACGCCTGGACTACTGGTACTGCACCAGCCACAGGAACGTTAGCCGCCACGGGAGAGGCTTGAGTAGAAGGGTCTTGAGACTTAGGCTTTAATTCATATAATTTTAAAAGATCATTAACTATAGTTTTTTGAAGATCTTTTTTTATTGTTTCAATATCTGCTGCATCTAAACAAATAGTATTACCAGCTTTTTTTGCACAATAATCCGCATTTTGACGATATAAGGTAGCCATATTGCTAAACATCTCTGTGCGCATAGCTTGTAGCATTTCTACCGTTGGCATATGTTTATCTGCAACAACCGCAGCAGGATTTGTTACTTTTTCTGCTGTTGTATTAGCTGGAACTCCAGAAGCTGCTGCACCTGTTGCTAATTTAGGATCTGTCTGCGCAGATTTAGCTTCTCTAGAACTAGTCTCATCTGATTGAACTGCTTTTTTAGGCCAAAAATACCAGCAAGCCATAGCTAGCCCCCCTGCTACAAGAACTCCAGTAATAAAATAAGCAAGCAACTGTCGCTTAGCCGCTTCCGTTTGCATAGCTAGCGCCACTTTTTTATTAGTCTGTGCTTCTTGCTCTAACCGGATTGTTACTTCCTGCTTAATTACCTGTAACGTTTCTTCATCCAGCATTACAGGGATACTAGAGTTCGTTGCTGTATTAGCACAGGCAGCACTCCCCAAAGAAGCAACCAACACAAATGCTATTAAATGTTTAATCATTAAAATCCTCTAAGGTGTAAATATCTTTCTATTTTTATGAATATAAACGTATTACTTTAAGCGCATATTGTCCTAGCGACATCACTGCACATGCAGCAACAAGCATCAATCCTACTTGGTGCAATACATACGGATGCCAGCCGGCAAAATAACAAATAAAAAGCCAACTGATAAATATAATTTGCACACAAGTCGAAATTTTTCCCCATAATAATGGTTTAACCATTGCTACTTGATCCTGCCGAATTAAAAATAGCGAACCACATAACATGGCAATTTCACGACCAATTAAAATAGCAAGTAACCAGCCTGGAATATGAAAAAAGGGGACATGAAAAAAACTAAGCGCCAAAAATGATGACAATAAGAAAATTTTATCTGCTAGTGGATCTAATAAAGTTCCCAAGTGAGTTTGCTCATTGAAATAACGAGCCAATTGACCATCTAACATATCAGTAAGAGCCGCCACTATAAATACTACAAACGCACTCTGCCAATGGGCATAGTATAACAGCCAGACAATAACCGGTGCTAATGCAACTCGCAGCAGCGTAAGCATATTAGAGGGGGTAAGCCAGGTCTTATCGGTAAAAATGTGTCTCAGGGAGGAATGTTTTGATTTCATGTCTGCCGTTCTGATAAATACCATAAATCGCTAAAAGGATACCCTAAGTTGCGCTTTTTGAAAACACCAGTATCATAAAAGCCTTCTTTTACGACACAACTAAGGTTTTTTATGTTAAACGAAGTCATTTTTTTGGTACATAGCGCATCCATAGCAACCGTTTCCTTAGGATTACTCTGGCTTGGCAAAGAAGGATTAACAGCAGGAGTATGCCTCTTTTCAATACTCTCAAACCTATTGGTAACGAAACAAATCAGTTTATTCGGTTTGGAAACCATAGCCACTGATGTTTTTACGATTGGGGCTGTCTTTTGCCTCAATCTTCTTCAAGAATATTTTGGTAAAGGAGCAACCATACGGGCGATTATATGCAATTTTGCGCTTCTTATTACATACCTGTTCATGTGTCAATTACATCTCGCCTATGAACCAAGCAGGTTTGATTTTATGCAGCATCATTTTGAAACAATGCTAAGCCCTATGTTACGCATAACACTTGCTTCGATTGGCTCCTATTTTCTATCACAACTTTTTGATTCCTATCTGTATAGTAAACTTAAAGCGTCTCTACACGGCAAACACATACTTTTACGCAATACAATTACCATTGCTACGTCCCAACTATTCGACACTATACTTTTTACATTTACTGCTCTTTACGGCACAATCCACAATGTGTGGCATATTATTGTTATAAGTTATACTATTAAAATAATTGTTATTATCTGTAGCTCTCCATTCATCGCCTTATCAACATTTTTAATACGCAAAACCCAGTCTCATGAATAACCAATCTTCTCCTCAGTTTCGATTTGAGCTGTTACACACCTCCACTAAATCTCGTGCGCGCGTAGGCAAAATTCACACGCCCCACGGCGTAATAGATACCCCTGGTTTTGTTGCTGTTGGCACTAATGGCAGTATTAAAGCACTCGATAACCCTACAGTAGAAGAACTTGGTGTTCAGCTTATGTTTTGCAATACCTATCACCTGATGCTGCAGCCTGGAAGCAAGATTATCAAAGAAGCTGGAGGAATCCATCGGTTTATAAACCGGAACCAGCCTATTATTACTGACTCAGGGGGCTTTCAAGTTTTTAGTTTAATGTACGGAGGGGTACATCAAGAGCTTAAAAGCCAAGGGCTTAAAAAAATTGAAAATAGTGTTTTAAAAATTAACGAAGAAGGCGTATTATTTCGCTCTTACCGTGATGGCTCGCCCATATTACTTACCGCAGAAACATCAATTCAAGCGCAAAAAGATATTGGTGCAGATATTATTGTCAGCTTTGATGAATTACCACCCTGCCACATGGACCCACAAAAATTACGTCATAGTCTTGACCGTACTCACCGGTGGGAAAAACGATCATTAGATGCTCATCTCGCCAATCCAAATAACCAGGCATTATATGCAGTAGTACATGGAGGAATAGATCGTACGCTACGAAAAAAAAGCTGCGAATATTTATCAGCCTTACCATTTGATGGATTTGCAGTTGGTGGAAGCTTAGGCAAAACACGCGAAGAGATGATTGAAGTAGTTAAATTTGTTTTCCCACACCTCCCCGCCGATAAACCTAACCATTTGCTTGGTATTGCCGATTTACCATCAATAGAAGCCTGTATTCCTCATGGGGTTGATACCTTTGATAGTGCTTACCCAACTAAAGCAGCACGGCACGGATTATTGCTTACCAAACGAGGACGCGTACGCATAATGGCTGGCGGAAATGCTTCATATCACAGACCTATTGAAGACGATTGCACCTGCAGCACCTGCCAGCGGTTTACGCTTTCTTATTTGTGCCATTTATTCAAAGCACATGAGCTTACTGTTTATAGCTTGGCAACCATACATAATATCCATTTCATGGTACAGCTCATGGCAAAGTACCGCAATAATATTTTGCAGAATAACATTTAACACCACGGAGAGCAGTAACAACAGCTTTTTTTGGACCTAGAAGACGATAGCAACTGAATTAATAGGTCATGATAGAGGCCAAGCTGTCGATTCCCTGTTTCCATGTATCTTTTTAACTGCTCACATTCTATCTGCAGCAAACTTAGGGCTAGAGGAGTGTTTGCTATACTCTCTACCTCCACCGGAAGCCAAAACCTTTCAGGAGATCTGCTAGATTCGCTACTACCTACCGCATCCATCTCTTCTCGCGTAGCAACAGCGAGGGCTCGCGCTATTAATTCATGGATTTCCCCACCAAGCATAATCTTCAAATCTGCTAATCGTTTACGAGTCTCCGCCAATTGATCTCGCGAAACATGTGATTTAATAGTTGGATACTGCTCTATAAATTTTTGGTGCACCACCCCCTCACCAAGTGCTTTTATAGGGTCTTTCGTTGGTTTTACTACAACACTATCCATTGGCTTAATGGTTGGCACAACTACTCCGATTGCGCCAAAGATCATGATCCATCGCATGGCCGCGCCCCCCCCCGATTAAGTAATTTTCCTACCCCCACAAACAAGCGCCTACAAGTGTTTATTTATTAATCTTTCTTAAAAAGACTTTCCGGTTGCGATAGCACCACGTAAGAATGCTGAAGGCGATTCATATGAACCATATACCCCATTAAACGCACCTGTTGAGGCTTTAGCTGAAAATCCTACCGGGTGTCTATAACCAAAAGAATATGATGGGTGCCCATTCGAGGCAGGCGCTGAAGATTCCCAACACGGCTGATCAGGAGGGTAGCAAGATGCATTCGAAGCATATACCGGAGGCGGACAATGTCTGTGTGGAAAAGGATCTGCTGCGCGTGCTGCTCTGGCAGTTGCAACTGATGGAGCGCTGCTCATCATACAATAAATTGCTACAGCTATTACGATTGCAGAGGCAATACCAACTCCTATTTTTATCCTTTGATTAAAATCTTGCTCTGCTCGCAGCGTATCAGCATGTGCTTGCTGTATATCTAATTGCTTTGCTTGCTGCAACAATCGTTCTTGTTCTAACGCTTGTTCCGACAACATAGCTGCTTGTTGCTTTTCAAGAACAGCTAAAAAATCTTTGGTATATTTTATTTTTTCATCATGTGTCATAAATGAGGTTGCTTCGTGCCACATTCCTACAACGTCAAGGGTATTTTTTCCAGCCAATACATCACTACAGAGTCTTTCTGTGAAAATTGTTGCTATTTCTTGAGGCGGGACCACTTCTCCCATTAAATGAGACGCTAACAGCAAAATTCCTAATGAAATTTTTTTAATCATAAAAATACCTTATTTATATAATATTGCTTTTTTAATTACACGCTGAATGGCATATGAAACCTTTTTTATGTTAAAAAAGGTTTCATCTAAAAAACATCTTACCTATGCCTGCTTTAGCAAACGCTGCCTTAAAAGCCTCTCTTTGTTCACGCGCAGCTTCTGCTTGTCGTACTTGCTCACGAATACCAGCGAGCATATTTTGTGTTTCAGTAAAGGCTGCGCGCATTCCCGATACTACTTCATCTTTATGCCTATCAAAATCGTGCACCACCCGCTCAGCATCCCGTTCCATCTTGATCTGCATTTCGACTCTAGCTGCGGCCATCTGTGCTTTTACAGCAGCAACCTCTTTTTCAAATATAGCATGAGATGCTCCAGCTTTTGAAGCTGCTTTTTCAGCTTCAGAGCGACATTTTACACGTTCAGTCTCTTGTTTACTAGCAGCAATAACCGCATACACAACATACGCAACTACCCCAACCACAGCAAGAGCTACCACCCCTTTCAAGATAAGCATCAGAATATCTTTATGCTCTTGTACCGCTTCCCGTTCTTGATAGCGCTGTACTACGGTAACAAACTCCTTAGCGTATATCTTCTTTTCATCTGGATTCATTCCTGCAGTCAGCAATTCCCAGAGCCTCATAAGATCTATTCGTCCGCTAGAAGAAAGGTGCTCAGCTTGCGGCTTAATCGATGTATCTAATTCTGGAACTATATCAGGTAATGCCTCTTGCTCCATCGCAAGATCTTCTGCTGACACTTCAATATCTCCATGTTCAACGCCCCCCCTGCTAAGAAGAACAAGTTCTCGCTTACCAGTACACGCAGCACTACCAAAAAAACAGAGCCCAAGCAGCAATACACTCTTCATCCCTACTCCTCAACTTCCCGCTCGTCCTCTTGCTGCTCTCTAAAAACCGCACGACCAAGCGCACGAATATTGGCTATAAAATCAGCTATATTCTTTGCTGCCCCCCCAGCTTGATACGTTATGGTACACAGGGCTGGCATCGAAAACGGCATCATACGTACGCATTTTTCTAATTTATAGTCCACAATGGTCTCTGCAATTTTCGCATACAATCGTCTATAAAATACTTCATCCAATGGGAGTACTAGGTTAAGATTTATCGTTGCCATCGGCTGTTCTGGCGTTGATCTGTCAATCCTACATTCCAGCTCAAATTGAAAGGTAAACATAATTTGATCTGGTGCATAGATACCTTTTTCACAATAATTGTAATCAGAATAGCAAATACATCTAAAGCACTGCTTGGTAGTAGCATCAACGACTTTTTGTGGTGGGACACGATAAAATAGTAAACCTCTTTCCCACACTACCGGTTTTTCCTCATCATTTATCTCTAAGAACAAATGCCCCGGAGCACTAAAAATTTCACCAAGAACAGGGTCAATAGAAAAACTATTCGCAAAACACCTTACTTTATCACATAGAGGACGGACTGCGGATTGCATTGCAGTATGCTCACGGAAAATAATTGGCAGCAGGGGCTCAATATCCTCACACTCACGCTTAAATAAAAGATAATACAACGCATCCTCCCCCCATGCGCCCTTATATTTTTTATGTAGCGCTAACCAATCAGCCATAAACGATTGAATATCTCTTTCTGGCTCTCTATCAACAGATTGCTTAAAAAATGCAGTATCCCACCGACCAAATACCTCTCTTTGGATTGTTTTTATCCCATACTGATCCAATAATGTTTCGGCACGTTCTTCAAGTTGCTTGGCTAACAATGGATTTTGTTCAAATGAATAAGGCAGAGGGGCTATACTCAACGTTGTCAGAGCCATCTGATATATTTTTTTATGCAATTCTTGCAACACAGCTGGGCTCCCATCACGTATCTGAAAAACAAAAGATACGCCACTTTTTTTGAGGGTACATTCTTTAACCTGAACAACCAAATGAGCTATTTCACTATGCAGAGCATCAACTACTATATGAGCCCATCTAGCATCTTCTCTGCCATAAAAATGCGCCATAAGATCAACTGTCTGTGTCTTGTTATCAAATATGAGCTCAAAGCGAGCGCTATGATTACGCAAAGGCATATTATAATACACAGTAATTCCTTTGTCGGTTATCCGAGTCCCTACCATATGTGCCTCTGGCAGGAATAATTGATCACGTTGACGCCGATATTCAACTGGCAGGGGCCCATCGGTTAGCGCTTTCCCGAATATAATTTCTTCGCACTGTTTGAGGAGTAACGGTTGAGCTATCTCAGAAAGTGAATATGGCGATATTGAGCTAACTACAACAAGAAGCGACTGATGAATTATGGTAAAAAAATCTTCTCCGGTTGTTGGCTTCCCAAAAAGATCTCTTTGTATGAGTGTTCCGCTACCAATTGTATACGCAGGCGTACTCAAGCCCTGCGTCCCACGTAAATCAGCTGTGGTAAATGGACGATTAATACCTCTGTTAATCAGTTCTTGATAGCCATCCAGCCATTTTGTTTTATCACTTATATCACTTTGAGTTACATATAATAAGGCTGGAGCTAGAGGAGTAAGCCCAAATAACACATCACGATAGCGTTGCAACATAGTATGAAATAACTGTGCACGCTCCTCTGGTGACCATGCATTATTCCCCTTCATAGCTTTAATTGCCAAATCAAATACTTCAATAGCACGAACCAACAAACTACATACAGCTTCTCGTCCAACATTACCACTGCTTTTAAATGCTTCTACAAACGAGGGATGTACTATTTTGTTAATAAGCTCTTGTTGCAAACTTTCCCAGGCACTCCCAAAAGTCTCTGGCGAAGCAAAGGCTGCCAGATTTATCATTTCCACATACTGTCTCAACGCTTTCACCATCTGCATGGTAACTTGATCACGGAATACCGCCTGTTCCCATGACAGAATCATCGTTCTTGCTTGAGAAGCTCCTATACCAGGCCACCCTAAACGTGCAGCTCCCCATGCAATAACAGAACTTGCTATTCCCTTGCACTTTTCCCACATCCCGGTAGCGAATGATGACACTACTGATTTATCCGTTATCGTAAAACCAAGAAGTTGACTAGCACACTCCGTGTGCAGCCAAGAGGAAAGCATATCACATGCCGCAAGCTGTTTAATTAAATGAGCAAGGCGTTGCATGAATTCATGGTCCTGTGCCACTACACCAATAAACTGCATCCATGCCATTTTAAGCTCATCACTGCACATAATTGCTGGAATTTTTGCCAGCTGCACATACAGAGCTTTTTCTTGTGGTGATGGAAAAACCATCCCAGCCGTCGCTGCCTCAATACCTTTTTCAATGTACAATGTTTTACCAAGTGTTGCAGCGGAAAAGCCTTTAACAATATCAGCATCTTGTTGATAAATCAGCGCCTCGAGTAGCCGAATACTAAGCAACTTGCGCATGAAGCCCTCATTGCCTTCTGCTGCCCACATTCCAATGTCATGGCACAGCTGCTTTACCCCACGCACCAGTAGTCGCTTTTCCATAGCAAGATCCTGATCAAGAGCCAAGCCCCCACCTGCGCGGTTAATCATCGCCATAACACGATAAACAATAATAGCAGCTATTTTTCTCACTTCTTCAGGGGTTACAACAACTTTAAGCTGATGCAATAACACGTGCATAGCAGGGATAGGTTTATTTTTAAGTTCTGGCATTGAAGGCGTTTCAACCGGCCTTGCAAAAAAAGATGGTTCAAGCGACAGTGCACATTCACCCGGGTACGTAATCCAGCCAGACATCACCACTTCTTCTTTTGAGGGGAAACTATCAGCAACTATCACTTGTCCCTGCTGAACATCAATCAATAACTGTTTTTTTTCTGTGACAGCCTGTTTAACAACCTCCCAACCAGGAAGAAAAACAACTGGTTTTCCTTCCCCACGAAACGTAGTTGCTTCATGTGAAGTACTTGGCGCCTTGCTGCCTACAATTATTGCCCGCACTGCTTGCTGGGCTGGTACTTTTTTATCACTGTACACCGCAAGCGCTTCACTAATTGTTTTTGCAATAATCACTTGCTTTGCATTTTCAACTAGGCGAGTACTCCCACCAGAAGCAACAATAGCAGAGCCACTAGTAATAGCTTGCCAAGCCCCAGCAGTAACCATTTCCCTTTTTATATCATCAGGAATATACGATGGCGCTTCACCTGGACCATAGGCGCGCGGCACTAACGGCCGTGCTTGGACAATAAACAGCTGGTCGTTTTGCACCACAAATTCTATATCCATAGGACGTTTATAGTACTGTTCTACAGCTTGCCCAAACATCGCCAGCAGTTTCACCATCTTATTACTCAGCGATGACTGTTTTGCATAATGCTCATCATTGCGCACACGCCTCAAGGCAGTACTTCCTTCAATTGGAACTAAACGATCTGATTTGTTAGTAATGATGGGATACAATGACCATGAATCACCAGACATGTATGTAGCATAATATGTGTCAACTGGCACTAAGCTATTCACCACTCCTTCACCATGGCCAAACGCAGCTTGTACGATGCTTACCCCAGAATGCATTTCCGTCTGCTGATCTTGCGTAAATAACACACCACTAGTGGGGATGGCTGTAGCTGTTTCAAATACCATCTCTTGCAAAAGCACAGGGATAAACACTGTTGGAGAAAAAACAGTAGGATCATTTTGACACAACCGTTGCGAAAGTGATTTCTTAGCAAAGTATGAAATCACCACTTCTTTCATAGCTCCAACAACTGCCTGCAGTTCTGGCCTAACATAAGGCACACTTTTATTACCACCCGCATTTGCTAGCGTTTCAGTATCCTCTTTGCCGGTGCTACGTACCATTAATTTTGCGTTCCTAGCTTTCACTAACTCAAGAAATTCAGCTACCCCGCACTCTGCTGCCCAGGCGATAATAATATCTGGATCTGCAATAAGAACATCAAAAGCAGCTGAAAGCTGCTCTTCAAACGCTTGACGACGTCTCATAAACTGCTCATCAAAAGCTGTAAGATTAGCTACTGACCCTTCACTTTCTGCCCCTCCAAGGGCTGGCGCCATAACAACAGTGCGCCATGCAGCTGTAATGTCAAACTTTGTGCACGCTAAAAGGTCTTGTACTGATTGCGACGAAATACCTAAAAACTCTGGGACTAACACGGGAGAGCCAACCCCCTGCTCATTAAACCAATTACAAAAATATCTCAGCTCATGTAAATTACCCGTTTTATAGCCAAAACCCCTAGTTTCTGCACAACTATACAAACGACCAGGATCATAGGCAGGAGTAGCAAGGACTGCGTGTGTTTTAAGTGGTCTGCTTGAACTAACAGTATCATCGCTTCTACGCTTAGCACGACCTTTTGCTGCACACAAAAGATTCCCACTACAAATTAATCCACAAACCAAGGCCAAGCCGATTTTTTTGATCATTCCATTCCCCCAACCCATTTTACTACATCTTTATCCCCTCACCATAGTAGCAAAGAAAAAACGAAGAATAACAGCTTTTGGGGGAATTTTAAAAAATAGACATCTTCGGAAATCATAAGCAGTGTTGACAACGCCCCCTCCTGAACTTGCCCGTCGTCGCCAAGGCTATGCGGCGGTCTTATTAGACAGTGCCTCGGCGCAGCATTCCAAAGCCTGGATGGAAGGACGTGTCTGCAGGACCTGCAAGAGGGGCAATAAAAAGCTTTTTGTCGACGCGTTTCTACCCCTAACGGGGCGTACTCTATCCAGCTTTCAACCAAATACATACGGCGAGCAGGCAAGCTCCGTGGGCACCGAAGCTACAAGCGTTAACACACAGTGTAGCTGGCACCATGAACGGGGAGATAGTATTGATTTTAAAATCTAGTTTCAAAATAACTCTAATATTAGAGCTGAACATTATTGGACTGAGCTACAAGGCCAACTATCGCTGACTCAAGGAACGGATTTATCTTAAAACCAAGCAACTGGCACTCAGGCTGAGGCACAATACCATACTCATCAAATACCAGCTGCTGCATAGTTCGTGCTAGCTGAACTACATCACTACTAGTTGCTTCAGGCGAGGTCACAATCATATTGGCATGCTGATGAGAAACAACGGCACCCCCAACACGCAACATTCCTTTAACACCAATTTTATCAAGGTAGTAAGCAACAAAACAAATGCGCTTACCATTAACCTCAAAGGGAACCTCAGATGCATGGAAATTTCTAAAAAAACTACCGCATGTATTGGCATAAGGATAGCGCTGATGGCGATGCCGAATAATCTCCATACTTCTTCCACGGGCAAATGCTGCTTCTAGGGGGGTAACCTGCTTGAGCTTAAATGTCGCATCCAATAAATAATATTCACCACGCATGAGTTTAGAATCATCATACCCAAAATTAAACCACGAAGCATCGACAGACAGAATATCTCCGCTTTTGGCCTGTATCACCCGCGCCGAAACAAGAAAATGGCTGAGCAGAAACTGAAAGTAGTGTATATTTATATAAACAGAGCCACCGACGGTACCAGGAATACCACTAAATTCTTCTAGCCCACTCAATCCCTGCGCTAAACACTGTTCAATAAGAGCAGGCATACCTACCCCAGCGCCAGCAGTAACGAAGCTGCCATCAAAATGTATATGGCCTAACCCGGGTTTAATTACCAAGCCATTAAAGCCCTCATCACTTACTAAAATATTAGCCCCGTCACCCAACACAAATATAGGCAACGCCTCTTTCTGGGCAAACTGGATAGCTCTAACCATTCCTTGCTCATTAGAAGGATGAGTATAAAAACGAGCCTTACCGCCTGTTCTAAACCAATTTTTATCTGCTAAGGTAATATTTTCTTGAATAATCATAATTTTCTAAGTGTAAAAAGTTTGCAGGGGTCGCAGTGATCTTTATTTCAGTTAATAAAAACTATTGAGAATCTATATGCGCTTATTCTATAATGAACATAGATAAGCGTACTATGCAAAATAGGCTGCAGTGTAACATCTGATGCCTACTTTTGTCACGCGCAAGTCTTAGGGAGCAGTTACATTCATCGTCTTGGGGGAGACTAACATGTACCGAATATCATTCTATTTTTCGCTGCTTGTTTTATGGAGTATACTTAACATCCATATACTTACGGCTGCTATTATAGCACCATCTAAAACACCAACGCTAGCAAGCAAAGAAAATAACAGCTTTAGTACTTTTGAATATCTTGATATCCAAGATGGAGCACTTGCACAGCAAATAATTATTAAAGCAGCTAAGCCAATTACCTGCAAAAAACATATTGATAATGAAAAGCATCAATTTGTAGTCAATATCAATGGACTAGCGCTCAGCACACTAGATCAAGAAACAATTCGTAAAAAAATAGAACCTCTGCTAAGCAAAGGGTATATTAACCGCTTTGATCTTGAAGCAGCTCCTGATAGCGCACGTTTTATTTTAACCTTTAAGCCACAACGTCAAATCATAAATACAGATACTAATGAATTTGAAGAAGCTAAAAACAGCATACTCATTCGATCATGCGCCTATACCAAACATTTTACCATCGATATTTATACGAAAGATGCTTTAGATGGTATTTTACAAAAAACAAATAACTTTATCCGCTTAGCCGAAAATAAAAAAAAAAATGGTAATGGACCATTATTTGCTATGAATGAATCACTTAGTTGCTCGCCACTTCGTTATATTATTGACCCCGGGCACGGAGGCGATGACCATGGAGCAAAAGCACACAATGGACTCACCGAAAAAGAAGTTACACTGGATATTAGCAAGCGCATACACCGCATGTTACAAAAACTCAACTACCCTGTATATATGACTCGATATAGTGATATTGAACTACCGTTAGCTGAACGTGCTCAACTAGCACAACAAATGAAGGCCGATTTTTTTATTTCTATTCACGCAAATGGTGCAGTTAACGAAAAAGCCTACGGCATAGAAGCTTACTATTTCCCCGCTAAAGAGCTTCAGTCACATAAAAATTTTGATTTTGTCTTTATTAATCAGCCAAAAAATGTAGCGTTAGTAAAAAAGATTCAGCAGCATGTAAACCTAATGGCTCAGAACTCCTATCAGCTAGCACATACTATTTTGCAAAAAATTCATACCGGCCTTTCTACTCACTATGATGACATTAACAACCGAGGCACTAAGCCAGAAAACTTTCGTCTCTTTTTACAAAATACTTCTATTCCTACGGCGCTTATTGAAGTTGGTTTTTTAACTAATCGAAAAGAAGCTGATCGATTAAAACAGAAATCGTACCGCAAGCGTATTGCCCAACAAATTGTCTATGCTTTAGTAGGGGAGAGCAGCAACCCTTCAGCTGCTGCCGCTTAATGTAGCCCTACTTCACGCAGCTTCCAAGCCTAATAAATGAAAACTCTCTATCATCAGCCTTATGCATATTTTGCATAATCCTGGCAGACACAGGCTTATATAACTGCTTAATATAAACAACTGTTTTTTTATTAAGTTCGGCAGGGTTAATGCCCCAATTATCTGAATCCGCACAGGCTATGAAAGAAAGCTCATTAAAGGAAATAAGTAGGGAATATTTTTTATCATAGGCAAAGTCTTCTTTATTGCAAAAACGCCTTACAAAGACTACATTTCCGCACACTTCGCCTTGCTGATTACGCACTTCCCAGGTAATGGTACTAATAGGAATTTGTATCTCTTGCTTTTTTGCATCCTTTGCCAGAAAGCTGCCACCATTTTCTCTGTAACTAGCACGCATTAGCTGCATGCCTGAAGGAAACGTAATCCTATCACCAATTTGACCTTCTACTAACCACTGCCAATCATCCACATAGTACTTCGGTTGTGTAGGCAACATAGGATCAATTACTTCAATATTAAAAATACCCGCATCCAGAAGTGCACGGATATCGCAGCCACCGGCAATATAACGCACTATTTTGCCGTCTTCCGCTTGCAACTTAAGTGCTTTGATACATTCGGGCGACCATTCTTTCCAGCCATCCCCAGCAAGCGACTGCCATATAATGCTGTAAAAAAAGCGTAAAATCGGAAACTGTGCAGGGTTAGAAAAAAAATGAGCACTTTTTTTCCAGCCTTCATCAAAGAGATAAAAAAACATACGCTGGGCCAAACTAAAAAGCTGGTGTTTATACGCTTCATGCTTTTTTTTAGCAGACAAAATGCCCGCAAACTGAGCATTTTTGTCAATTACCTTCTGAAAAGGCATCTTTTCTTCAAGGGCATTCAATTCTTCTGACCGCCACCCTCTAGCCTGCATACGATCAACCAACGCCCCTATATCTTGATTCAATTCATAATAAAGGGCATTAATATCCCGATTAGAAAAATCATCTCTATCTTCTAGCTTTTTATGCTTCTTTTTTACTAATCCAGCAAACAATGCGTATCGCTCTTTATCTTTTTTCGCTAAGACCTTAAGTTTATGAACAAACATTTCTGCCTCTACAGGCAATAATACATGCCCCCAAATATGCTGCTGACTTGCGCTTTTCTTAGATACCCAGGCATTAAATACATCATCAGCTTCACGTGTTTGAACACCTGCATATACCATTCCAATAGTACTGACTAATCCCATGATGCCACCTATTTTTAGCCTCATTATACTCTTTCCTCAATTTAATTGACTAATACAACTAAAATGAATCACCTTCTAAAACAAAAGGTAGCATAGATATCGTACAAAGGCCTATATTTTTGCTTTCTTGTTTTCGAATTAAACAAAAAAATTTATACTATCGTATAGAAGTAGACAATGTATGAAGACATTGGTACAAACAGCAATGTTTGCTTTATTACTGGCCGGTCCAATTTCAGAGAAAAGGAAAGACATGTCTGCACAGATTTCACTCTCCTTCGAATTAATCAGTTTACTTAACTGGTTGCTTCGTCACGAAAAGACTCTGCTCAATGCCATGCTTAAACAAGCACTTGAGCACGGTTTTGCTGAAGAACTTCAAAAAGTTGACGCCACGTCTATGGCCGCTGCTGAAAGCGAAGAGCTGTATAGTACAGTGCTTGATTTTTTAGAGTACCTGGAACAGTCACTCATTAAAAGCTTAGAATCAATCCACGTTGATAACAAGACTAAAGATGCTATTATGCCTACGCTGCAAAAGCTTGAAACTGATAGCCTAGATCATAAAACCTTATGGCTCAGTATGCAACAGACAAAAGCACGTATACTTAAAGCAAAACAGCTTACTACGCAACAACCAAAGGCAGCTAAACCGGAGGCTTCCAGCGAAGCAAAAAGTAGCCATACTGAACATGCAAATAAGATTTTATTTGAACAGTTATTAAAAAACTGGAAACCAAATAATAAAGATGTGATGAACTAGGAGTCACGTCGCAGCTCAAAAAGCAAAGACGAAAGAAATAGCTCATCGATATTAACCGAAAAAAAGCCTGCTGTAAAAATACAGCAGGCTTTTTTTCGGTTAATATGGCTATGTTGAAACTAACAAAACAGACCCGCTGAGTCATTCACATTTCCCCTCCTTATATACTCTAATAGAAATGATCAATGGGATAAGCTCTGGAGTAATAATGAAAAATATCTTAACCACATTTACCCTACTCGTCGGCATTACCACTCTATTCGCTTCCGATCATCCTAAGCAAGGCGTTAAAACAGACCTCTTTCCCTCTGATGACTCCCTTATAGCAGGCCTTGTGGATCATCCTAATCCTAGAAGAGCGAAAGTAGAGCCTCAAGCAACATTTCTTGCTTCCTTTAATAGGGGAAATCAGCTTCTGCCTTATCTTACACATTTCTTAGAGCCTCTTGAGACCAGAAGGCTAGAGCTTAGCTGTAAAGCTTTTAGCCACAAAAAATTAGTGGCTCAACAAGTTGAAAATATCCTTACTCCCATTACTCCTGAACAAGTACCAAATATTAAACCTTCCTAAGAGTTAACTATGACGAATCCCATGCTTTTAGATCAGCCTTACAATCAATCATATCTGGGATATAGATTCAATTCTTCCCATTAGAATTCTCATGCCTCTCTAGCTCCACACCATTACCATTCTTCCACTTTCTCAAGTAAA
>CAIKAH010000002.1 GCA_903825355.1 uncultured bacterium
CATCCTGGGGCTGGAGAAGGTCCCAAGGGTTTGGCTGTTCGCCAATTAAAGTGGTACGCGAGCTGGGTTCAGAACGTCGTAAGACAGTTCGGTCCTTATCCTCTGTGGGCGTAGGGTATTTGAAGGGAGCTGTTCCTAGTACGAGAGGACCGGAATGGACAAACCGCTCGTGTTCCAGTTGTTCACCAAGAGCAAAGCTGGGTAGCGAGGTTTGGAAGGGATAACCGCTGAAAGCATCTAAGTGGGAAGCCTACCCTAAGACTAGATACCCCTCTTGTTAGAAATAACAAGGTAAGACCCCTTGAAGACTACAAGGTTGATAGGTTGGATGTGTAAGAGCTGTGAGGCTTTGAGCTAACCAATACTAATAGGTCGAGCGTTTTATCTACGCCATTTAACTGTTGAAATAGACAGTAATTTTTAAAACATCATGACTAAACATCATGACTACAAAAACACAAATCGGATAGATTTTGACTCACAAACGTGAACAAAGCATTCTCAAAAGATATTTACTTAAAATTTAGCTGGCTGCAGCAATGTAGCCAGCTAAATTAAAAAAACTGCATATACAAAGTCATGAAATTTATATATATTTAAAGAACGTCCAGATCACGTTAATTAGATATAAACTGCGATAACCGCTTGTGGTTTAGCATTAAAAATTTTCTGGTGGCGATAGTAGTGGGGAAACACCTGTTCCCATTCCGAATACAGAAGTGAAGGCCACTACGCTGACGATACTAGGCTGGAGACGGCACGGAAAAATAAGTACTGCCAGGTTTAAAAAATTCCTCCGGGGGTAACTTCGGAGGAATTTTTTTGTCTATTCAAAATACTCAAATATAGCGTATTTATGGGTCTTTTTGCATTTCTGTGCTGACGATATACACTGTGCATGTAGTAGAGTTTGTGGGTGGATTTTTCAGCAGCGTTTTGGGCGCCATGCAATATCAAAAATTAGCTATTATTTTCAATTTGTTCGCGTTGAGTGGTTTTTTTGCCGCCACTTCAGCATCTGTCTTTACTGCGGCACGGCCTGCCCCGATAGTGCTCAATACTGTTTCACCAAAGCCGTGGCAAGATCAATCAAGCATCAGTTCTGATTATGTAGTGGATGTTTCTATGGTTCAACGAATAGAATCTGGCATTCTTGGTTTTGGACAATTGGCACTTGCAACGGCTGTATTGGCGCTTCCTCCGATGTTGATTATGGGTTTTATACCAATGCAGGTAGATTTTTCAGGGCTGTTTATTGGCACCGCATTGCTTACTGTTTTATTGTGTGAATCGCGATTATTGATGGGGGGCGTTGCAAATACATGGAATGCATTTGCTTCTTCGGGATTGCAATGGACGATGAAGTCGCGTGAACGTTTGAAGCTTGGTATTGCTGAGCTCTCGGTGGCTGGCGTTTATGTGCTAGTACTATTGTTTGGTTCTCTGTTTCGAAATGACTCTGGCTTTGAGGGACTATATTCGGTTGCATCACCAGCATGTTGGGCGTTAGGGATATTTGGGGTAGCTGATATTGTTATCGCTGAGGGCAACATGCTGCGAGGATTAGCCATAGTTCGCTTCTGATTTAGTGCACATAGAAACTAGCTTTCAATTGGTGCTGCTATAAGAGCTCGTTTTTAATCCGAATTTTGCAAGTTTTTTCAAACTCGTGTACACTGAAAAGTGTCCCTTTAAATCAGTAT
The DNA here is from genome assembly GCA_903825355.1 of uncultured bacterium. Taxonomy (GTDB): domain Bacteria; phylum Babelota; class Babeliae; order Babelales; family RVW-14; genus CAIKAH01. Next base: position 1,704 of record CAIKAH010000002.1, read on the forward strand.
TTTAAAGAATGTATAGCGGTAAAATATGACGTGTCGTAGTTGCCATCAGCATCGGCAAGAAAGATCATTTCCGATAAGCGGCGTTCTGTTACCACGCAAAGCGCTTGGGCATTGTGCTGCCTGCTTATATGTGCGTCGTGCGTGCGTGCAACCACCGCTCCATCACTTGCCATTCAACAATCTAGTGAGCCCTCCGCGAAATAATAATTAACCGCTTTTTAATTTTGTTAATTATTATTTCGAAAAGATTTTTATGAACAACTACCGTTCTATTTTATTATCATTTTTTATATTTCTAGGTGGTGCCGCTGTTGGTAATGCTGAGGTATTGGATTTTTGTACTAAACGTGATTTGGAGCTTGTCGATTCAGTAAATCAAGCTCATCAAAATGTTGCTGATGTTATAGATCGCACAAAAACAAAAGTTGGAGCTGCTTTATTTAGAAAAAGGCTTGTTGATCCATTAACCGATCCACAAAAGATTTTATCTTGCCAAGCAAAAACCAAATCTTTAGTAAATGATCAGAAGCGGTTAGTTGAGATAGAAAAATTGCTTAATTATGTTAAGGTCTATCAAGAGTCACTAACTTTTTTTGATCCAGCAATGACTCCAGACTCATTAAAAGTGGTTATTGATAGCTTTAAGTACAACACTGCGTTTCTTTCATCGTGGAATGATAAGCCATTTGCTTTGAACGTTCGACATACATTGCAAAGCTTTAGCCCTCTTATTACGACGGCGTTTGAATTTTTAGTCTTGCATTTTGCTTTAGAGTACTTAGTAACCAAGTATGAAAAGCCAACACATACTCATAAGCATGGTCACAAACATAAAAAACATCATGCACATGGCCCTGATTGTGTTCACTGTATGGAGATCCCTGCAGGAGCACCTGCCATTGTTAAGGTAATCACTAAATTAATTAAGGCTGGCCATATTGCCCTGCATCTTATTAGCATCAAAGATATGATTGAGTTTGTGAGTACCAAGATGGAAGTCATGAACCAAGTGTATCAGCAGTTGTGTGCGCTGCAGGCAGTAATGGATGCCGTTGGGCAAGTTGCACGGTTGCTAGGAGAACAGGGAGTTTCTGCTGACCTTACTTCGCTGCAAGAACATATGGCTAATGGTTATTTCTCACAAAAACTAGATGATGGCGATGACCTAGGACTATTTTCGCCGGTAGGGCAAACACTTGTTAGTTATGCTGCTATACAAAAAGATATGGCTCGCTTGCAAAACCTTAAACAATTTATTGCCGATATTGATGTCGATTGCTCAATTGCGCGATTAATACTTGATAATAATGGCAAAGATAAACGGTTTTGTTTTGTAGAAATTATGAATGACCAAGAGAGTAAGAAAGAAGGTCCTTTTGTGGTTATGCATGATGCTTGGCATGTGATGCTTGACCAGGATAAAGTTGTAGGAAATACGATTTTTACTCATAATGGTCCACGTAAATTTGTTCTGACTGGCCCAAATCGTTCAGGAAAGTCTAGCTTTTTAAGAACCGTTGGCCTAAATGCAGTGCTTGCGCAAGCATTTGGTATTGCTGCAGCAAAACAATACATGTTTACCCCATTTGCAAAAATTATGAGCTTTATGACGATCACTGATGATATTACGGCTGGGCAATCAAGTCATGTTGCTCGTATGATACGTGCTGATGATATGATTCGTATGCAAAAAAATCTTTCTCCTGCAGAGTATGTGTTAGCATTGGTTGATGATAGTCTTGGCCAGGCTACTACAGCTGTTCGAGGGGAGCAAATAGCTTATGATTTTGTTAATACGCTCGGGCAGTATGACAATAATTTGCTTTTCTGTGTTACCCATATCCCTAAATTAACTACACTTGCACAAGCAACGAATGGCCGTTTTGTGAACATGCGCATGAAAGTTATCAAAGATGCTCAGGGTAAAGGGCTCGAGACATATGAACTTGAAGATGGGATAAGCGATCCACGTGATGCAGGTATTTTAGCGTAGTGGTTTGTAGTGGATTATACATTTTTTAAAACAGTGCAATGTATTGCCTCTGTTGCTTCCGCTGTTTTGACGGCAAGTGATGGGGTATCCCTTGCGTATTGGCGCTATAACCCTTCTATTGCTCAAAATAAAGTTCTTATTTTTTATCATGGTGGTGGGGCCTATCAAGTTGATGCTTATCAACAAATGGCCAAAGGGCTAGCAGAAAAACATGGTATGATCTGTTACTTGTTTGATATTCGTGGTCATGGTTTATCAGGTGTGGCTCGTGGTGACGCCCCATCAGTTGACCGAGTACTACTGGATGTGCAAGAAGCAATTGCTTTTGTTAGACAACAAAACCCAGCAGCACAAATATTTATTGGTGGCCACTCCTCCGGGTGTGGTCTGGTGATGCATGCTCTACAAAAAGGTTGTGTGCCAACTGATATTGCTGGCATGGTTTTTATAGCACCGTTTCTTGGTGCACAGTCAAAACTCATTTTAGAAAATGATTTTATTAAGAAAGTTGCCTTCTGGTGGTTTATCTGGCATGGCATTACGGGGTTTCGCTTGAATAAGCCGGCTATTTATTTTAATTATCCTGACTGGTTACGCCAGCGCAGTCCTTTGTTGCTTGATTACTACACTGTTGCTATGGCGCATGCTATTACCCCAAAAGAGGGGGATGCATACTTACAAAAAATCACTGTTCCGGTACATATTATTATTGGCGAAGATGACAAACAAATTAGTAGCGCACTGCTGCAACAATGGCAGAAACAAGGGCTGCTTGCCCCAGAGATGCAATTGTCTGTTGTTCCTAATGCTGGGCATTTTTCAATTTTAGCTGCAGTGCCGGATGTTAGCTTATGAAGCGGGTATTGATTGTCGGCAATTGTGGTACAGGCAAATCAAGATTAGCTCAAAAGCTTGCAACCAAGCTTAACCTCCCGATCATTGAGTTGGATTACTATTTTCATCTCCCTGGATGGAAAGAAGTCGAGTTTGATCAATTTAAAGATAAAGTTACAGAATTTTGCGAGCAACCAGCCTGGGTGATGGTAGGCACTTTTCGTCGTACGCTAGCCAAACGTTGTGAAGTAGCAGATACCATTATTTTTTTAGACTTCCCTCGTTGGCTCTGTCTTTGCGGAATATTTCAACGCTATTTTAAATCATGGTTTAAAACAACAGATTGCAAACCACGCTATGAAGCAACGCTGACCTGGGCGTTTTTAAAACACGCATGGGAGTGGCACGTTCCCGCTGAGATGAAAGCCTTAGCTGAACAACATGGCATTCGCGTTATTGCGCTGAAAAATAGAAAAGCAGTAGCAAAATTTTTAGAGAGACTTGACACTAAGTAATGAACATTAAAGCTTCTACATGGGTGCAAACGCTGGATGTTTATATTTTTTCTGTGGCAAGTGTCGATGTAACAAAATGAATGATTTTCTTGGCATGTTGCAGGATTTCATGGCATTCAAAGATAAATAGATCATCGTACATTGTTTGTGGATAACGAAATGCTGTTGCATAGTCTGATAGAAAATAAGCATGGTAGGCTAGTCTGAGAAATCGGACATTGATAACTTTGCACTCCTGTACCAAGAGTTCCAAATCATGTGTTTTGGCCAGTCGTATGTTATGCGCTACAAGATAAGCCTTGAGCGCTTTTTCTGCGGCTTGTTGAGCAAAATAAGATGCTTGGTTTGGAAAATGTGCCTTTTGCAACGCTTCTGCAGCGCCATATTCCTGCCAGGCTATTTTTAACCAGCGTTCATGAGTTTGCATAGATTTGCATTCCTTCATGTTTGGCGTAGTAAGCAGGAGATTCAGGGTTGTCTTTTTGAAGATCAAATTCTTCTTTGGTGAGTACAAAAATAAGCTTGCCTAAATGGATGCCTCGCATTACTTCGTATCCTGGCATAGCGCGATCGATGCGACGTTGGTATGGTGATGATGCGACAATGATGGTCAATTCAACATCCGCTGGATCAGCGGCAATGCCCCAGTCTTTTTCGCCGTAGAGATAAATGGCGAGAGGTTTATAAAGAGGGACTAGTCGCTTGGTGATTTCAGTAATAAACTCTTGTTGGGTCATAACAAACTCCTTGATTAAAAATAAGTACATCGCATGAGCATTGTACCCATGCGATGTACTTATGGTAGCATACACGGCGTTGTATTTTACAGTGATTATTTTAATAGTGAATACAAAATTTTAAGGCAAAATAAAGTGGCAGAGGGGCTAAAAATGACTGAGATACAACGTTGCACATGGGCACAAAAGCCTATTTTCCATGAGTATCACGATACTGAATGGGGTGTGCCGGTTATGGACGACCGTGTGCAGTTTGAGTTCCTTACCCTTGAAGCAGCACAGGCGGGCCTGTCATGGGAGACGGTGTTGAAAAAACGTGCAGCTTATCGCGTGGCTTTTGCTGATTTTGATCCAGTGGTGGTTGCCACCTTTGGTTCAGCTGAAATTGAAGCAATGATGGGCAATCCCGGTATCATTCGTAACCGTGCAAAAATTACGGCAGCAATCAAGAATGCTACAGCATTTTTGGCAGTGCAAAAAGAGTTTGGTACATTCAACAAATACATCTGGTCGTTTGTCAGCGGCAAGCCCGTGGTAAATGCTATTCATGGGCCGGCTGACTATCCATCTCGTAGCACCGTAAGTGATGCACTTTCCAAAGATCTAAAAAAACGTGGCTTCTCATTTGTTGGAACCACGATTATCTATGCCCATTTGCAGGCTACTGGGTTGGTTAATGATCATGAAATGAGCTGTTTTAGAAAAAATAGCTAGAACGGTTACAGGTAAACTTGCATTTATTCCCCCAGTGGGGGATATTATTTCTTTCGATGCTTTGATAACAAAACAGGAGAGATATGAACGTAAAATATCTTTTATGCTTCGGCTTATTGCTTACTTGTTTGCAACTAGATGCTGCAGAGCAATTGTCAGAAGATTTTATGATTACAGTTGGTGAGGTGGAAGAAGTGCCGTTTTTTGATGCCTACCACCCTGTTTCTGCTGAGGATCGAGCTGGCTTGGTAGAAGAATGGAGGCTAGCTACAAGAGATGTTATGAATGTGATTCCTGCTGAGCGTGCACCAAAATTGTATGCTATCTTACAAGCGATTGTTCGTGAGTTTGCGACTAAAATGGATTGTGAAGAGCCAGTGGTGCTGGTTGATGAAAAATGTGAGATAGCTGCTGCTACAATAGGAAGAATTTCCTTTGGGTCGTTTTGGGCAGAGCAGTGTATAGTGTGTCCTCCTGCTGGAGAGGAAGCTCAACGTTGGCGAAGCTTTCGTGTAATTGCAGCTCATGAAATGGGGCACATTAGTGATTTTGCAAAACACAAATGTTCAGCTTTGCCGCATTTTGGAGAGAGATTGAGCAAGCTGTGGCTTCCTGCAACAGTTTGCTCTTATTTGGGAGGGGCTCTAACATTGTTACGCTTATGTTATTTGGTGGGGGAATTTTGCTTGCTAATTGGGCAAGGTTTAATTTACAAGGGGGGGAATATGATGCAGATAGGTGCGCTATGGAGTTAGAAGATCGATTTACTCCTGAAGAGCTTGGATATGCCATAAGCCTTGCTCAAAGGTTATACAGAGAAAAAGATGAACGAGACATTGTTGATGCAGAGCGGCGCCTTAGGCGTGGGTTGGGAAATTGCCGTGGGGGCTGCTTTATTATTACTGTCAAGTCTCTATTTCACCTGAAAAAATTGCTTTTTACCGCTCCAACTTGTATCCCAACGCATCCATCACTTGCCGATCGCCTTACTGCTCTTAGTGTCACAGCTGCTTTTGCTGATACGGGTGATCCAGAGAAAAAAAGAAATTAACCCATTATCTTGTTGCTTTAATTCTCTTTTCTCGTGCCAAAATTAAACACTTTTTCCTAGGTCTTGTTGAGTTTTTGGCAATCACTCTATTTTTTGCCTAGTTATTGAACTTAGTAGTCGCTCACCCTGAGCTTGTCGAAGGGCGCCCCGTGAGGGGTGGAAGAGCGACCTAAAGCAGTTTTTCCCCGCTTTCCCACCTCCCGCTGGTCGGCGTCGTTCAGAACTTACGTTCTGTTTTTCGACAAGCTCAGAATGAGCGGGGGCCTAAAACAAGCTTAATATTTAAGCTTTTATTAAAAACTCAACAGAACTAGGGTAATATGCCTATTTACAGGCAACTGGTGTAGTCATTGATCATGAAGTAACTTGTTTTTTCAAAAATCGCTTATGATTTAAGTGATGTACATGCTTTTTTCTTTTGTCTTGTTTTATTAAAAGAAGTACTCTAGGTTCCTTAAAATAAGGAAGAGAGAAATCTATGAAGGAGAGAGGGCTATCGTGCAACTATATCGGTTATCAAGTGTACTTTTAGTCACCCTGCTGTCTCATAGCAACGTTTTGCTTTCTGCCCCTCACGTAGTATTACGGCGAGGAATATCATTAGTATCAAAACCAGTGGTAAGGTTGCGGTCATCAATTTTAAATAATTCTAGTAAGGCTGCTGGCCCAGTTGTAGAGTTATTTTCCAGAAACCATCGTGCAAGAGAGCTGCCTCATAAAATTATATTTGCAGCTAGTGCCCCATCTCCCATAGATCCTTTTTTAAGCTGTGCTGTGGACGCTCTTTTTTATGGAGGGCATACTGTGGAGCAGCACATTGCCATCACTGATGGGCAATTACAAAAACGCTTACTTGGCAGCGTCCCCATTTCAGCTGCGACTAAATTTACTGATCACCAAACAGCCGTTAGCGCTGTACGCGATTCGCTGCGAGCGAATGCAGACGCTATTGCTCAGTGGTTAGATAGTGCTTTGTCAGAAATGAAATGTTATTATCGACATGAGCGGCCGATTGGTTACGGTTTTAGAGCAGATAAGCATCGCTTGCCGCACATAAAATATCTCTATCATTCATGTATGGTATTGCAAAAAAAAGCAGATTCGTTTTGTATTCTTACTGCCTATCCATTGGCGCTCAAAGTATAAGATTAATGGTTTAATTTCACGGGATTGGACGAAGATATGAGCATGCGCAAATTTCAACAAAATAAATTGTGGCGAGACAAAATGGTTGCTCATGTTGAGCAGATGGGTTCGGTTGTCCACTGCCACTGCTTGGATGATGCTGCCTATGATCAGCAACTGCGGCTGAAACTGCTTGAAGAGGCTGATGAAGTTGCCAGGGCTACTAATCAAAAAGAGCTGATTGCTGAACTTGGTGATGTACTTGAAGCTATCGATGCTCTTTGCGTATTGCATGGACTTGCCAAAGAGGATGTACTGGCAGTGCAGGCGGCGAAGCGAGCAGAGCGCGGTGGTTTTTATGACCGCTTATTTGTAACAGTTGCTGAGCACCCCGCTGGTAGTTATTTGGAGCAGTATTGCTTGGCGGAACCAGAAAAATATCCAGAAGTGCTGTAATGGGAAGCTTAAGTGTGCTCTTGGTTGGTTCATTGTTTGCAAGTATGTATTGTCATGCGCAAACAGCGATCGTTTCAGCGCCATTTGTAAATGTTTGGGTGAATCCTGAAGAATATCTCGGTCCTTATAAGCCGCCACTGATTATTGGTGGGCGTGCAGTGCCGTTGTATACACAACTGTTGTACGGGGAAGTTCTAGAAACGCATGAGATGAAAAACGGATTTAGGCGTGTTTCTGTGTCTGGCCAATTACGTTGTAGCCCTAAAAAACAGGAGTTAGAACTGCTTACCGGTTACGTTCGCCCCAAAGGCTTTGTTTTCAATGATGTGTTGTTCAAACTACAACCACTTGTCGTTGTCAGTGATACGACGGTGATTAGAACATCCCCTCAAAAACAGAGTAAGTCTCTGCTGGTACTTCCCTTTGGTAGTATTGTGCGTGCATGTTCGGTTGATAAAAAAAACGACTGGCAAGCAGTAACCTTGCATGATAATAGTATCGGGTATGTGCATAGTGACGATATTGCGCATATTGGTGAATTAGTTGCTGAGTTACCAATATTGCGAAAGCAAGCCTGTACTACAGCGCAGCGGTTTGTTAGCATGCCGTACAGTCTTGGCGGCAGGAGTATGTTTCAAAAAGATAATGATATGGTCTATTCAAGTGTTGATTGCTCTGCATTAGTGCAACTTGCCTACCATGCAATGGGGCTATTGATTCCACGCATTTCACATGCACAATATTTGCGTGCACAGCCCATTGAGCCCATCGCTATGCAGCCGGGAGATTGTATTTTTTTCAAGAACAAGAAAAAAGATTTTTTGCTCGTTGGCCATGTCGTTATGTACCTGGGCAATGATATGCTTATCGAGTCTACTGGCGTAAAGGGTGAGGCAAGTGGTGTGCGTATTATTTCTAGCAAGGACTATTTTGGGGTGCCGCTAGAACAACTTTCTCAGGGCTGTGAAGTGTTACAAGCCGACCCTGCCCGTCACTCAAAACTATTTTTTGGAACCTTCTTGCCATCGCACAATGCTGCTGTTGACTTACGCAAGAAATTTCTTACCCTCATGCGAGGTGAGTAAAAATATTTTGTAGGGATGACAAACATGCTTGGTATTGGGCAAGCATGGTGCCGGCGTAATATATAATTAATAACCTGGGCTATTATTCTATGACACAAGCCACACATCACAACCTAGCGCATAATGGTATCGTCCGCATGATCACCCTCAAAAGTGGTCATAAAATTTGGACACGCACAGCTAAGCATGGACACGTCCCCATCATGCTACTTCATGGTGGTCCTGGTGGCACACATGAAATGTTTGAAAACTTTGAGCAGCACCTAGCCTCCTGCGGTTTTCAAGTTATTGTCTATGATCAGCTTGATTCATATCTTTCAGATAAACCCAATGATTCTGATCTCTGGACCATTGATCGTTTTAGTGAAGAAGTTGAAGAAGTTCGTGCTGCGCTTGGGGTGCCAGCAATGTACTTGTTGGGCTACTCATTTGGCGTAGTGCTAGCGATTGAATATGCACTCCGTTACCCGCAACATTTAAAGGGTTTAGTGCTGAGCAACTTTGCGCCGAGCGCAGCTTCATTTGAAGCACGCATGCAATATTTGCGTACTCAGTTACCAGCCGATGTGCAGCAACTGTTTACTGATTTAGAAGCTAGAGGGGAGGCCGGCAGCCCTGCCTGGCAGGCAGCAATCGAGCAGCATTTTTATCCACGCTTTTTTTGTACACTTAATCCGATGCCCGAATCGTTTGCTCGCGCACTGAGTCATTTGAATTGGCCATTATGCATGCACTTCTTTGGCAAGAATGATTTTATAGTTGATGGTGCATTTAAAGGCTGGGATCGCTGGAATGATCTACCAAAAATTACGGCGCCTACGTTTGTAGTGGTGGGGCAACACGATACCACCAGTGCTGATGATGCCATTAAGATGGTAAGACTGCTTCCCCACGGTTCAGTGCATATTGTTCCTTTCGCAAGCCACGTACCATTCTATGAAAATCAACAGGACTATTTCCAATCGCTGCTTAAGTTCCTTACAATAACCGAATCAGCCGTCGGAGGTTAAAGAGAAATCTATTTTTTATAAGGGGGATGGGATGAATAAGGTTCTTGTTGCGCTGTGCTTTTTAACAATTACTACTCAGGTTAGCTGGTGTGCGGATCACTTGGGAGAGTATGGGCATGATGAGGAGTACTCTGAGGCAATGAATACCTATTTGGCAGGGCATAGATCAGCCGGAAATTCATCCTTATTTCAGCATCCTCGTATTGTGGTAACTGACGTTCATCTGATGAGGAAATCTTTGTGGGATAAGCTTATCATGTTGCTACAAACTCTGGATACTGCAGATACTGCTTTCTCTGCTCCAGGTAATATTAAATTGCATATTATTTGCTCAGTGCCAGCAAATATTGAAGCGATTACTGCTGAGCGACGAATCAGTGAGATATGCGCAACTTTTCCTGCAATCACCGTAGAAGATCATGAGATTACGCTTGTAGATGCTGGGCTGGCAGAATCCTTACTTTTAGTGGAGATCCAGGTATGGGATCAAGCAGCTGGTTCCTATATTAATATGGGAGATGCTAAAGAGCTTGATGACGATTTAACTATATCTCAGAAACGCGCTAGAGAGCACTTAGAAAAACATGCTGTAGCTGTTGGGCTGGAACTAAATAGAGTCTATGGTTTTCTGTTCGCTGAGAAAGCTACTTAACGCTTATCATATGCTGATGCTTTAGTTAATCGATCTAGAACATCCCGCCATGCGATGTTATTGGGTGGTGTTTCAATCAGAATTTGCTCAACACCAGCTTTATCAAGCTGGTGCAGCACCTGATACATTGCTCGCGCGTAAGCAGCTTTATCTTGGGGCATGACCTGGAACAGTACATTAGTTGCTTTTAATGAAATAGATGAATAGTGCATAATAGCAAGCTTTTTAGTGCTATTTTCTGGTGCTAAAAGATATTCTTGTAAGGCTCTAAGGGGCATAAGCACTGTCTGTGTACGTGGTTGATAATGCACTACCATGTTACCAGCTACATGTTCTGTGTGGTGCTCTGGAGCAAGCACAACCATGCCTAATGTATCTTCCAGCATCTGTTGTGTGATAGGGCCAGGTCGTAATATGGTAGGGGTTGAGCCAGTAAGATCGACAATAGTCGACTCAAGACCAAATGAACAAGGACCACCATCCAGCACGGCAGCGATGTTCCCAGCAAGCCCATCCATTACATGTTGTGCCGTTGTGGGGCTTAGGCGTTTATGTTGATTAGCTGATGGAGCAGCAAGGCCAGTATCAAGTGTTTCTAGTATCTCAAGGAGGAGCGGATGCTGTGGAACGCGCAATGCTATCGTTGGCAGACCTCCCGTAACGACATCATTTACTGTGGGTTTTTTATGCAATAAAAGAGTCAATGGTCCAGGCCAAAATTGCTTGGCTAAGATACTGGCTAGCGGTGAAATATGGTCGGCCCACTCATGTATTTTGGCACATGAGGCGATATGTACGATGAGCGGATGAGACGCTGGTCGTCCTTTTGCTACAAAAATGTTGCGTACAGCGTCGGGGTTTTTTGCATCTGCGGCAAGGCCATAGACTGTTTCGGTTGGCACAGCAACGATTTGACCATCTTTAAGGAGGGCGATAGCAGTAGCAATATCTTTTGGTGAATGTGCTTGTAAGAGTTTAGTTTTTTGTTGCATAAAAAAATGTCCTTGCTCGTTCAATCACTCGTGCAAATTCTTCTTGGTGGGGAGTCGAGGCATTCGCTCCTTTTATAGATGTTACCCCAATAATGCCATTCAGCGTTATATCATCCATAGTGTATCGTCGAGGGGCCCAGTATAGCGATCGTTTAACCTGAAAACCGGTACCGGTAAAGGCTTTTTCGCAATCCATCATAATTAAGTATTCTAGAGATGTTGCAGGCTGATTGCTGAGGTGTACTAAATGACCTTGCATAGGAACAATGCCATCATCACACATAAGTTCCCGTGCGCCCAACCCTGCACAGTTTATTACAACTGGTGTACTAAGATCAGAGAGCTTCGTAATTGTTTCAGTAATAATAGGTACATTATGCTTTTGTAAAAATGCATGTAGCTGCTGTATCATTAGATTCACATGAATAATTATACCGCCATGCTGTTCAACCATTTCGTGTGAAGCGCCATTGCCAAAGTCGATGGTTACTGGCGTCACAGGGTGCTTGGATGCTCGAATAGCGCTTTTTCGTTCTTTGGTAATGTACATCGGCAAAAACTGTGCAGACTTTGCTGCAAAATCTTGGTGCTGACTCTCAATTATTTGTTGGTAAAAAGCATATGATGTATGAATAATCTGTTTAATATCTGGGGTAATCCAACTCTTACCAAGCTCAATGCTTGGTGAAAAAAAGCCAACAGCATTGTGAGATGTGAGATTATCGGTTTCTTGCGTAACGATAGTAAGGTTATTAAATCCTTGCAGCGTTAGTTGATAAGCCGCACTAAGCCCCATGATACCTGCACCAATAATGGTAATCGGGAGTTGTGTGCTTTTTACTGGCAGTAAGGTGGCCATTTGCGAAAGGACATGCTCTGTTGCTCCTGGTGCCATAATCCAGCCAAACCCTGCATGGCCATAGTTATTGACGACTATTTGGTTGTTAATGCATAAAGCATTCATCGCCGGGTGTTTGCTACGTGTTGGGCGGTGACAAAGTACTTGCTTGTCAATATTACGTGGTTCAATGATTGGTGGTGTTAGGTAGCGAACAAGTTGTTCTGGTGTTGCCATGAAGTGCTTTTTTTAACTAAAAGGTGAAAAATTATACGGGTAGCCCAGCCGCTAGACGAAGATCTTTTAAGCTAACACATATATTAACACGTTCTGACTTTAATGTAATGCGGGGTTGCTTTGGCGAGGCAAGGATTTTTTTTCGAGCTATAATGCCAATGCCCCCCAATATACCTGCTTCTAACTGGACGCGTAAGTCTTTAAAATCAGTATGGTCTGTTACAATAGATTCCCTTAAGGGGTCATCAAGATGGGTTGTATCCAGTAAATTCTCGCATGCCTTTTCAAGCTGAGTATATTCTTCAATAAACTGAGCAGTCATATCTGTAGTATATACTTCTTCCCACCCTGTATCATCAAAGTCAGACTTAAGCTGAGTAAGCAGCAGAGGGTGTAGCTTATTTTTTTCATAGTCGGATAAGGAATGTGCTTGTGTGGGGTCTCTATGGATAAAATCTACTAATATTAATATGGCATTGGGTGCAGCAAAGTTATATAGCTGTTTTAAGAGTGGCTTTTTAAATTGAAATTCTGCTGCAACATGAAAAAGTGTAAAGAGGGAAAATAAACAGAAGGTATCAAGATCTTCTAGGGTAACATCTAATATATTTGCAGCACGAAAGCGTGACTGTCGTATCTTGGATTTTGTTTCATGTTCTTTCCGGGCTTGCTCAATCACCAATGGGTCGATATCTATACCTTGAATGCCATTAAATCCGATATCTAAAAGAATTTTTACTAATTTACCCGTTCCACAGCCAATATCCAGCGCAGACATTTCTCTAAGTTCTCTATTTATTTTTAATCCTTTATCGATTATTAACGATATAATTTCTGAGGATTCTGGACGGTAATAATAATATTTACTACGCGTATGAAAGTTGTCAGAAGAGTCAGTCGATGCTTTGAGCCCATCGCTGCAAATGATACAGCATATCACTGCCAAAAAATGAAACATCTCTTACCCTTTTTAATCTTCTTGGCTAGCTATCACTTTCTTCTAATACTACTTTTTGTGCGTATATAACAACGCCGCCTAATGTGCCACCCTTGAGTTCATTGAGCAAAGTGGTATACGCGGTACGTGCAGCGATAAAGGGATCTGCTGAGTAAGTTTTTTCAAGCGCTTCTTGTTGTAGCTCAATTTTACGAAGTAATGTTTCGTAATATGCAATAAAATAATCGGTATAATCATGAGATGCTATTAGCTTCCACCCTGTTGCACTTAATTCCGCTTTAAATCTATCAAGCTGTAGCGGATGCATACTTGTGCCAGTTTCATTGCATAAACTATGGGGAGTTGTAGGATTTTTATGGGTGTAGTCTAAGATAGCAAGTCTGCCACCAGGGGCGGTGATGGTATGCGCTTGTCGTAAAAAATTAGCCTTATCTTCGATGGTATATGCAACGTTAAAAAGTGTTAGTAAGGAGAATTCATTCTCGTCAAAGCAGCTTTTAAGCAAGGTTTGATCCATGGTGTGAAATGCTATCGAAGTTTCTTCAAAGTCAAATCCGTCCCTAGGCGGATTGTAGTATTTCTGCGCATATGCAATAGCTTCAGGGCAGGGGTCTATGCCCTGCATATTGAATCCTTTATCTACAAAATATTTAACCGTACCACCAAGGCCACAGCCAATATCCAGGGCCGATTTTTTTTTGATGTTTTTGTCCAGCTTCAAGAGATCGTTTATGATTATGTTGAGACTGTTTGCATCGCCTACATGATCATAATACCCCCCGCGTAGTACCTCATAGAGAGAATGTAATCCATCAGCGGCTTGTAAAGAAAAGGACAACAAACTGCTAAAAAATACATGCTTAGCAAGAGTGCTTATGTATGGGGGCTGTGTTGACATACGACTCCTTAATTAGGTAGAGAAACGTTATGCATCGCGCTATTGTAGCATTCTACTATGCCCGAAGAATAAGGATACGTTATCTAGGCCATTTATTGTATCTGAGATGTCTTTTCCACTACAGTAGTGAAAAAGACATTAGAAAATCAAGCGTTTTTAGGAGAAGGTAGCATGAGATTAAGTAATCACTGGTGGTGTGTGGCAACATGGGTAGTTTCAGTAGCGCTAGCGTGTGTGTTCACCATACTATGGATCCATGGATGGCAATAGCTGAGAGATGCAAGAGGCGGGACAACCGCCTCTTGCATGAAGGTGTTTTATAATTTTGCACGAGGCGCCGCTATTTTTTTGACGCAATAAAATACAGCCCCGCCTAGCACATCGCGCTGCAATAGGTGTAAGATCTGCGAAAATGTTTTTTCTACCGTTGCTACAACGGTGGGACTACTTACTGTTTCCCAGTAACTGCGTTGTTCATCTATTTTTGCTAAAAGCGCTTGATAGGAAGTAATAAAATAGCTCGTTAAATCATCCTGCTCAACAAGCTGCCATCCTATCTCATCTAAGGTGTGTGTAAAAACGGCAGGTACCAAGGGGTGCATAGGTTGTTTGGCAAAATCGACTAAACCATGAGGCTGTGTGGTGTCACGATGAGTATAATCAAATACAACAAGCACGCTGCCTGGAGCGGCGATGGTGTGCAATGCTTTTAACAGAGCTTGCTTATCTTTGATGGCGTACGCAACATTAAATAGGGTGATAAGGCCAAAAAAATCTGCTCTTAAGTATTTATCTACGGCACGTGCATCAATATCTGCAAATGAGCATGAAGGGTGATGTTTTTTTGCATAGGTAAGTGCGCTCCTATCATGGTCAATCCCTAATGTCTTAAAGCCTTTTTGTGTAAGTATTTCCGCAGTGCCACCAAAACCGCAGCCGATGTCCACAGCAGGTAATTTTTGTAGCTGATTATTAATGGCAAGAGCTTTTTTTATAACCATATGTACGCTCTCTGCATCCCCAACGTGCGCATGGTCGCCACCACGCAGATGACTTAGTAACATGCGTTGCGGATTGGGAGCCTCAACAGGGATAGTGGCTGAGTTGATGACGAGAGGGAAGTAGAGCAGTTTTAAAAGGCTTACAGCCGGGTTCATGATGCTCTCCGTAGATCTATTTAACTGTTTTTACTACTGATTGGTTCTAATGCCTTGTGTAGGGCTTGCAAGACAGTATTGGTATGGGTAGTTACATCGACATTGTTTAGTATCGATCGCACAACTCCTTTTTTATCGATGATTACTGTTTTGCGCTTTGGCATGGACCAAAACCAGTATGACCACCAAGGGTCGGCTTGGTAAAGATGAGCTACGCTTTTCTTACTGTCACTAAGCAAGGTGAAGGGGAGGTGGTATTTCTCTTTAAATGCTTGATGTGATTTAGTGTCATTGTAGTTGATGCCGACAACTCTTGCTCCTAATTGTGCAAATTCACTGTAACTATCACGCAAACTACATGCTTGTTTTGTGCATCCTGGCGTATCATCCGCTGGATAAAAATAGAGTACTACTATCTGCCCTTGATGCTTGCTGAGTTGCCATGGCACTCCTGTGTCGTCGATCAATGTAAAATCGGGAGCTGCGCTCCCGACAGCGATTGCTTGTAGTGAGATGTTCATGGTGAGGATTCCTAGCGTTAGAGGCAAAAAGAATTTGAGCACGATATCCCCTGGCTGCTGAGGTGATAGAGTTTTTTGATTGTTTTTTGTTGAATGATGGAGGGCAATTCATTACCAATTAGTATATCAAGCTTGTCGCCACACATGGCAATAACATGTTGGTACGCAGCCATGATGGCTTGTTTGCTGCAAAGTAAGGACGGTTGTGTCATTACATCATCAAGTGCAGTGATAATCAAATCAGCCAGTTCTGCGTGTAGCATCGTAAGTTTTTTTGTACGATATGGTTGGTACACGGGGTAACTGACCGTTTTACATCGAGGAAAGCGGGAGGCCATAAAATTCCAGTTCTCCCCTCCAAAATAAGCGCCGTTCCGAAAATCGGTGCGTACAATGACAGAAGGAATATCAAGCATTTTAGCAATTATAAATTCAACTGCTGTGCCAGAGTCGATATCAGTGCCATCGAAATTGAAGAGCGCTATATCTGCTCGAATGATTGCTGCTAAGCACTGGTTTCTACCATCAGAAGCATTGTTGGCTGGTGGTAATTGTTGAGGGAGGTTACATTGGTATTTGTTATGTGATTGTCGTTCGATTGCTTCAGCTAAAAGCTGATTGCCGGCTAGGTGTTTGTGGTCAAAGACATCGCCAGCAAAATAAATTGAAAGCATTCCCTTCACTTTCGAATACATGAGAGTAGATAAAGATACTGACTACTTGTACAATGAAAGATACTGTCTGTAAAGCGGTTTAGTACATGAAAAAAGGATGTATGGTGTTTCATAAAATTACGATGCTGGTGTTGGTTGTTGTTGCTTCAGCAAATATGCGCCTGCAAGCGTACAAAAAAGTTTATTTATCCCCAGGTACTTATGGGGATGCCTCTAAAGGATGGCTTGGTAAGGCTGCTCAAGCATTATTGCAGATGGGGTATTCGTTGCATCCTCATAAAAAACTAAAGAATCTTAAAAAACCAACGGCTGTGCTTTCATTTGAAATATCACCACGTAATTGTGTTCGCCTTGCTCGTGAACATACAAAAGCGGTAGTAATGCTGTTTGAGCCGCCTTCAGTGATTCCAGAAAATTATGATCCGCGCTACCATGCAGCATTTGAGCGTGTGTACACGTGGCGAGATGATCTTGTTGATAATAAAAAATATTTTAAGCTTTTTTATTTTGCTATGCGGCCAATGATACGCAATAGGGTTCCCTTTACAGCAAAAAAATTGTGTGTATTGGTTAATGCGAATAAGTCTTCTGGCTATCCCAGCGAACTGTATTCAGAGCGTAGAAGAGTTATCGATTTTTATCAGCAGTATCATCCTGCTGAATTTGATTTGTATGGTGCTGGATGGGATAGGAGCCGGTACTCAGTGCATAAAGGTGGCTTAGAGGATAAAGTTATCGCTTTGAATGGCTATAAATTTTGTATTTGCTATGAAAATATTGCCGATCAGCTAGGTTACATTACCGAAAAGATCTTTGACTGTTTTGCTGCAGGATGCGTGCCCATTTATTGGGGGGCCCCAAATGTGACTGATTATATTCCTAAAAACTGCTTCATAGACCGACGTGATTTTGGCAGTGATGCAGCTGTGTATGAACATATCAAAAGCATGCCCGAGGCGGTGTTCAATGAGTATATTGCTAACATCAAGGCATTTTTGGCAAGTCCTCAAGCTCAGCTATTTGCAGAAGAAAATTACGTGCCCTTCTTTGTTTCAGTAGTGCGTGAGGCAGAAAAGTTATTCTAACGCGCTGGGGGCGTTGTTTCATCAAGCAATCTGATTTCGATGCGCTCAATGCCTTTGCCTGGTCGCTCGCGTTTGAGTTTTACATAACCAACTTCACCAGTGGTGTCGACGTGCGTGCCGCCGCAGGGCACTTTGGCAAAGCCTGCAATTTTCCAATAGCGACGTTGATTTTCAACATCATCCCACCCTTTTTCAATGGGATAGTTGTTTTTAATAATATCGTTGTAAATGGCTAAAATAGCATCAAAGTGCTGGCTGATGTTTTCATCACACTTAAAATCAATGCGTGATTTGTGCTGCGCAATATGAGCCCCCACTTTTTCGAGGTGGAAGTTTTGGTACACAATTTCCAAAATAATTTCTGCGGCAAAGTGCAGACGCATGAGTTTATTGCGTCGTGGCCAGTCTATGACCATAGTGACGGGGCTGTTTACCGTAAGCCCGTGATCTTCGGGAAGGGTGTAGTAGATGAGATTACCTTCGCGCCGTGAGTTAAGAATGGGGATATTGTTGACTGTTGCTTTATCACTTTCCTGCCCACCGGCAAATGAGTACGTAATAGTTTCGTTAAAAACAAGTTCCGGCCCGCTGACCGCTGCTACGGTGGTTTGCAGTGTGTGCTGATAGGGGTTATCCCAAAATATTTTTTTCATGGTGTTTCTCGTAGTTATGATAGGGCCTATCCATTGAGCGTTTTCATCACTGTACTAATCGCATGTAGCTCGCTACTGATCATCTCTTTGACCAATTCATTGAAGGTAGTCTTTGGTTGCCATCCAAGCAGTGTGCGTGCCTTAGTGGCATCACCAAGCAAAAGGTCAACTTCGGTAGGTCTAAAATATTTTGGATCCACTTTGACCACTGCTTTACCGGTTGCTTGATCAATCGCTACTTCGTTAAGCCCTTCTCCTTGCCAGACAAGAGCAATACCAACTTCTTGGAAAGCTTGTGTCACAAATTCTTGTACGGTGTGTGTTTCTCCCGTGGCAATAACAAAGTCTTCGGGTTTTTCTTGTTGTAGCATAAGCCACATAGCTTCGACATAATCACGAGCATGGCCCCAATCTCGTTTTGCATGGAGATTGCCAAGGTATAATACATCTTGAAGCCCGTACTTAATCCGTGCAACGGCGTGCGTGATTTTTTTGGTTACAAACGTTTCGCCGCGGATAGGTGATTCGTGGTTGAACAAGATGCCGTTGCAGGCAAAGATATTGTATGCTTCCCGGTAATTTTTGGTAATCCAATACCCATACAGTTTTGCTACGGCATAAGGCGAGCGGGGATAGAAGGGAGTTGTTTCTTTTTGTGGCGTTTCTTGGACTTTACCAAAGAGTTCACTGGTAGATGCCTGGTAAAATTTTGTTTTATTTACTAATCCAAGTGACCGAATCCCTTCGATAATATTGAGCGTACCAATACCGTCGACTTGCGCTGTATATGAAGGTAATTCAAAAGAGACTTGAACGTGACTTTGTGCAGCAAGATTATATACTTCGTGAGGCTGTATTTTTTGCAGTAGAGCCATCATATTGCTTGCATCGGTTATATCTCCGTAGTGGAGTATAAAGCGAGAATTAGTTTTTGTGTGCAAATCTTTGTATAAATGATCAATCCGGCTTGTATTTAATGAAGAAGAGCGTCTTTTTATTCCATGTACCACATATCCTTTGTTCAGCAAAAATTCTGATAAGTAAGCGCCGTCTTGTCCGGTAACACCTACAATAAGAGCAGTTTTTTGCTCATGATTAATGCTAAATGAATGTGGCGATAGCGTGCATCCGATAAAAAATAGTAAAAAAATAATCCTTTTACGACAGCTCATTCCTACTCCTCTTATGGTCAAAAAACAGTGATTTTCTATAATAGTCCTTCTGCTGCTCAAGAGCAATAGCATCTGCAGGGGGAATCAAAAAAATACACAATACTACAAAAAAATGGTATCGTAGCAAGGTCTTTTGGACGAACAGATCAAACTTTTGCTTAAGGGTGCCACTACCGTGAATCACGAACTATATGAAATGTTGCGTGGGCTTTCTGCCAGCACCATCAGTGCACTTACTACTACAGCCTCTTTTCAGCGTGGCCGCCGTTATCAGGAAGAAGGGCGCGTTGTCTCCATGACCTGGGATACGGATGAGACAGCCGGCCGCCTTATTGCAAAAGTACGCGGCACCAAAACGTATCGGGTAATTATTTATTTGTACGATGGCGAGCTTATGGCACGTTGCAGTTGCCCTGCCTGGGAGCCAGACTTGAACTGTAAGCACGTAATCGCTGTTCTGCTTACTGCGCGAGAAACACTGGATGAACCAGTCGCTGTACCAGTTCCTCCCCCTGTCTGCCATGGCACCATTATTAGAGAAGACGGCGAGTTAATGGTTGCGCTTGCCGATACGTTGTATTTGAATGCATTTAAGACAGTAATGGAAACCTTTAAAAGTCCATTTGTTGATGGTAGAACAGCAATGGTTCGTGTGCCGTATGCGGAATTTTATGAAAAATTACCTGAATTTACCAAGCGCTTACAGGCTGATGGAATAGAATTGCAAGTAAATGGTAAGCGACCAGAACCAATGAAGCTGGATGTTTCTATTGATACTGCTCAAGGATCTCGTTCTGATTGGTTTGAGCTTGCTCCCCATATTGTTGCTGATGGCATTGAACTTACCGATGAACAGCGGGATGAGTTATTTTCTCGTGCCGATGTATTTGTTGAAACGAATGATACGATAAAACTACTGGATCCTCAAGCGCAGGCAATACTTGATCTGCTTGCTAAAATGTTTAGTGTAAGTGGCCGCGGAATGACG
This sequence comes from uncultured bacterium, assembly GCA_903825355.1. Lineage (GTDB taxonomy): Bacteria > Babelota > Babeliae > Babelales > RVW-14 > CAIKAH01. The sequence goes on from CAIKAH010000002.1 coordinate 22,049, forward strand.
CTGATTCAAAAGCCCGGGATTGTAGAGATGCCACGCTTGCGGATGCTTGATCTGATTGGCTTGCGTCAGTGTGGTGGCAAGGTAACGCTTTCTGAAGAAGATGAACAGCTGATCAAAGGTCTTACTGATTTTAAGGCTATAGCAAAAGTACAAATGCCAGAGCATTTTGTTGGTAAGTTACGATCGTACCAGCATGAAGGGTACCAGTGGCTTGCCTTTTTGTATTCGCATCGCTTTGGGGCTTGCTTAGCAGATGATATGGGGCTTGGTAAAACAGTACAAGTAATTGCTTTTTTGGGTGGCATTGCAGAAGGTATTATTCCGAATCGCAGCAAAAAAAATGATCCGCATCTTATTGTGCTGCCGCCAACCTTAGTATTTAATTGGCAACGAGAGCTGCAGACATTTTATCCCTCCCTCCGTGTGTTGGAGTATACCAGTGCAAAGAAAAATAAAAGCACCAACCTTGCTGATTATGATGTGATATTGACAACGTATGACCGTGTGCGATTGGATATTGAATTTTTACAACAACAGCAGTTTCATGTGCTTATTTTAGATGAAGCACAGGCTATTAAAAATATGCAAACGGGTAGGACTGCCGCCATTCGCCAGCTCAATAGCTTATTTACTATTGCTGTTACAGGAACGCCGTTAGAAAACCATTTAGGTGAATATTATTCGATTATCGATGTTGCAGTGCCAGGACTTCTTCCTGACTATAAAGAATTTATGCGAGCGGTTCAGAGCCAAGATGTTGACGATCTTATTAAAAAAACGCGCCCCTTTGTGCTGCGGCGGACTAAAGACAAAATATTAAAAGACTTACCGGCAAAAGTAGAATCAAATGTACTGTTGAACATGGCTCCTGATCAGCAAAAATTATATGCTACCACTGCTGCTCAGGTGAAACGTTTGATTGATGACGCCTATATACTTAAAACAAGTGCACAGGCAAATGTAATTGCGCTCACAGCCATTATGCGGTTGCGGCAGTTGTGTATTTCTCCGCAAATGATTGATCCGACCTTGCCGGCCTCATCCCCAAAAATTGAATATTTAACGAGTAATTTGCGTGATATCGTCCAAGAAGGAAATGCGGCGTTAGTCTTTTCGCAATTTACTTCTTGCCTCGACTTAATTGAGACGGCGCTAAAAAAAGAGCAGCTTGCATATTATCGTATTGACGGTAGTACCAAAATAGCTGAACGAAAAAAAATAGTTGCAGCGTTTCAAGGCGAAGAGCCGGGGACTGCTATTTTATTGCTGAGTTTAAAAACAGGTGGGGTTGGTCTCAATTTAACACGCGCAAACTATGTCTTTCATGTAGACCCATGGTGGAACCCAGCTGTAGAGCATCAGGCTTCTGATCGATCACATCGTATTGGCCAAAAGCAAAAAGTGTTTGTAACACGCTTAGTAATGCACCATACGATTGAAGAAAAAATGATGGCACTTAAGGCTACCAAGCAAAAGCTTTTTACTGAAGTAATGGAACAAGCAGGCACTAAGACAAAGAGCTTGATTACTAAGCACGATTTGGACATGCTTTTTAGCTGAAATAGTAATCTAAAGCTTAGGATTTTTATGTTGTGTGCTAAAAATAGGGTGGTGGTTGTTATAGGTATTTTAGTATTTCTGTTGCTATCTCTTTGGCTGTATTTGCATGTGGGAGGGGTGCGCCCACATTGTGACGTCGATTCTATGGCGTACGTGGAGCGAGCGGCTTTTCTAACAACGACGGGTACTTTTTGCAATCCTCTTGCCCCTGCATTGCCGTACTACGGGCTGGGATACCCTTTGTTTCTAGCAACCATCAATTATTTTTTTGGTACTTCTTTTGTGTGGATAGTGTTGGCTCAACTTTTACTGACGCTTTTAAACTTTTTTATTATTTGTCATATAGCAACTATGCTTTTTGGAACTAATACTCGTTATATTGCCTTTATACTCGCAACCACCAGCTTCGGCTATCTTATTTTTGCACAGTTTATTTTAACCGAGTTGCTGCTAGCAACATTGCTTACAGCATCGTTTTATTTTTTGCTACAGCCGCAACGTCTTTCTAGTGCTTGTTATGCGGGTTTATTGCTTGGCTTGTCGGTGCTAGTTAAGCCAGTAGCTTTATACTTTACTATTCCGTTGGTAGTTTTCTGGGGGGCTCTTTTTTGGCGCCATGCACTTGTTTTTGTACTTTGTTTTTGGCTGATCCTGGGGGGATTGTTGCTCCATAATTATTATGTATTTGGTGCGCCACGGCTTGGCTCACTTGCTTCAATCAATTTGTGCTATTGGTTTTACCCGTATCTGCTTGCGCATGAAAAAGGTACTTTGGTTGAATATGAGCGAGCTGAGCTCTGTAGGCGGCAGCCGTACGTTAACCAAGTAATGCCTGAGCTAGTTGCAGCAGTAAAAGATCGGCCCTTGGTTGCTGCTTGGTATTGGTTTTTTAATATGTTTAAGACTGCTGTTGGTCTGTATGTTACTAATTTGAAAGTACTGATGGGCGGGGTACGTGGTGGCGATGTCTCTTTTTTTAAACAAACAGGCTCGATATGGCAAAAGATGTGGGGATATATAACCATGGGCACGACAGAGGCCTGGGTAGTAGGTGCAGCTGTTAGCGAGGCTGTTTTATTGGCTGGCCGGTATATGTTTGTATTGCTAGGACTGTATCGATTAGTCTTTGTTTTTAAAAAAACAAACAATCGTATCGAAGCCTATAAAAATGAATACGCATGGCAACTCTATCTTTGTGTTGCTTTTTTAGGGTACTTTCTTATGGTAACGGGGCATGACGGCTGTGCACGCTTTCGTATGATGATCGAGTTTTTGCTTATTGTATTGGCGGCTGGTGGGCTGAATCACTGTGTTAACTCTTTAGGGAGGAAACAAGTATGTGCACGCTTAAGATATTGGGGATCACCGTAATACTGATGATACTGGTTCAAGCTATTAGTGCTTCTGATATTCCTAAAGCAACTACAGAGATTGCTCGTGTCGGGAAAAAGCGACGTCAACGTAAAAAAGCTAAGCCAGTTGCAGTTGTTGCTCAGCTTTCACCGACGGCTGTGCTTGATAGTTATGCTTCGCTCAGTCCGTCATTGCGGGGATTTTTAGAGGCCCAGATTACTTCTTGCAACAGGTATACTAAGCAATTGGGAGCAGAGCTGATTTATGAATTGCTTTCGTATAATGATCAAATTAATTCTCTTCCGCTGCAGAGATTAGTTTCATTGATTACTGTAATAGAGCTATGGGAATCTGATTTATTTGCATTTGCGCAACTGGAGAGCAATAAGAAGCATTTTTCCAAGCTTGAAACGCTTAGATTGTTTTGTAGTGGGCTGACTGAAGAAACATTTCCCGATCTTTCTGCTTTACCACTTACTAAGCTTGAATTATGGTGGTGTGATATTGCTCCTCCCAATCATAAATTACCAAAAACGCTACGACAAATTTTTGTTAATCAAAAAATATATCTAACGGTTGGTGAAGATTAATGATGTGGTAATCTTGATTTCTACTTTGCTGTAAGTTTTTATCTAAAGCTCTGATGGGGGAAGAAGGTCTTTTGCTGTCAAATTATATTTATCTTTAATTGAGGTACTTGCACCTTTGTCGCGTAAGAGCTTATAGACAGTGGTTTTTTCTTGTTTCCCATAAAATTGCTTTCTAACCGCTACATGTAGTGCGGTTTGTCCATCGCTATTCTGTGTATCTATGTTTGCGCCAAGAGTAAGAAGGCATTCGGCAGCCTGAAGGGCGCTGTAATCAACGGCTGTCATGAGTGGGGTTTTTTTAGTAGCTGGGTCTGGCGTATCAAGTATATTAAGTCCTTGAGTTTCATTTGCCCATGTATGAAGCTGTTCAATCATGTTGGCTGGGTTATTATTAGCAACAATACAGTTCATTGCCCCATGTATTGAGTAGGTACTACCAGGGGTTGTGATAAGAGCAATAAGCTGTTGAAAATTGCCCTCTCTTATAGGAGTTTCTAGAATTTTTGCTTTTTCACGTTCTTGTTGTTCTTTTTCTCGTTTGATCCGCTCCTGCTCAGCTTCTTTTTCGGCTTTGATTTCGTCAGAATGTTTAGCACCACGACGCTTGAGTTCTTCTCTGATAGTGGATAGCTGCTCTATATACAGCTTTTTACTCGCAGCACTTAGTGATGGGCATAGTGTTTTGGGAGCGCTTACTGCTACATCTAATGGGGTTTGCAGCTCTATGTTAAGGCTGTTTATGTCAGCACCTTTGTGGTCTAAAAGATAGATGACTTGATCTAATGAACCATTTTGTACAGCGCTATGCAAAACGTCATTTGCTTGCAAAATGGCAGATTCTTCTTCTGTTTGGCGGATTCTATTGATTCTATGGTTGATAAACAATTGTGCTGTACGAAGGTTGTTGTTTCTAATAGCAAGGTTAATTGGACTGACTCCGTCAAGGTTTTTAGAATCTATATTGGCAATTCCATTTAAATTATCTAAGACATATTTTGGCGTGGCTAAAGCTTTGCATAATGCTGCATAATGGAGAAGAGTGTTCCTATTTAAAGAGTTTATATGTCTAGTTGCATTATGAGTCTCAATAAGATTTTTTATTGTTGGTAGGTGCCCTTGCTCAGTAGCATAACACAGCGCGGGTACTTGCATGGTATTGAGATCATCTACATTGAAGTGATAAAATTCAATAAGATGAGAAGTCAGTACTTTGTTGCCATTTGCTGCTGCATAATGCAATAGTGAGTCGCCATTATTGTTTCGGACTGATTTATTAGCGCCTTGCGTGATAAGATAGTCAATAAATTTAGGTGATGCGTTACAGCAAGCCTCCTGTAATGGTGTTCTTGGGCAACTCAATACAGGTCTGTTTAGCGTATTAACGTGAATATGTTGTTTAAGCTCTTCTATTGCATAGCGGACAACAGCTAAAGAATTACTTTTTGCAGCAAAATGAAGGAGTGTATTGCCATTCGAGCAAGCTGCGTTTGCAATAGCTCCTCGCATATGTAGGTTTTGAACCACAGGAAGGCTTCCACTTTCTAGTGCGCAGCAAAGTAAAGTGTCTCCAGATTTGTTGGGAGTGTTTAGGTTAATAATTTGTCCTAATGTATCTAAAACATAGTTGAGTGTAGCTTCAGATCTACTTTGGGCGGCAAAATGTGCGAGGGTATCACCTGATGTTGTTTTAACAGAAGCATCTGCATGATATTTACTAGAAAGAAGTTCTATTGTTGCCATGTGTCCATGATGGACGGCGTTGCAGAATGCTGTTTTATTAGATTTGTTACCAGTATTGGGTGAAAATCCGTATTTTTCGATAAGAAAACAAACAAGCTGAATGTTGCCCCATCCTGTTGCGTAGAAAAGAGCATTGCTGTGTGTGTGCATATTTGTGTTCATTGCGTTTGCTCCAGCATTTACTAGGAGCTGGAAAATTTCTGGTGAGCATGATTTGGCTGCAAGGAGTAATGGTGTGTTACCGCTATTGTTAGGAACGTTTAGAGCAGGCTTTTGGCCTAAGCTTTCCAGCGTATAACGAATAATTTCCTCTGTGTTACTTTGAGCGGCAAAGTGTAGTAGTGTATTGCCTTCACTGTAGTAATCGATTTTTGCACCACGATCAATAAGATTTTGTACTAATGATAATGGTCCGTGTTTTAGCGCTGAGCAGAGAATGGTTTTTTCGCTATCATTTGGGGTATTTAGGTATGCCGCAAATCCGAGTGAATCTAAAACATAATTTAGCGTTGCTTCAGATTTACTTTTTGCTGCGGCTTGTAGTAGCGTATTTCCTTTATCCGTTCGTATTTTTGTGTTCGCATGGTGGGTAGATATCAATAGTTTTGCTAGTGATAATTGATTATTTTGAATAGCCAAATATAGGGGCGTTCTTCCTTTGAAATCTCTTGCGTCTTGCGTTAGCCCATAATTTGTAATAAGCGTAGTGATGAGTTTTTGATTGCCCCAGCCTGCAGCGTAGTGAAGGGCAGAGCTGTTAGTCTTGACAGTTAGTGCTAGCGGATCGGCTCCTTTTTCAACAAGAAAGTTGAATGCTGCTGGTGAGCAGCTTCGAGCGGCTAGGTGAATGGGCATTTCTCCGTAATTATTAGCGTTGTTAATCACTCTACTTTGTCCTAGTGCCTCTAAGGTATAGGCTATAACGTTGAGTGAAGAGTTTTCTACTGCATAGTGAAGCAAAGAATTGCCGTTTAAGCAGTTAGTGTTTGTGCAAATTTCTCGTGCTATAAGATTTTTGATTACAGGTAGGCTGCCAGATTTTAGTGCAAGGCATAGCAATGTTTCATTAGCATAATTTACCATCTGGAGGTTGCTTATTTCTCCGAGGTTGTCTAAGACGTAATTGAGGATCGCTTCAGATTTGCTTTCTGCAGCACAATGAGCAAGCGTATTACCTTGCTTGTTTTTTATCTTAGTTTCTGCTCCATATTTACTGCAGAGCAGTTCAATGATTGAAACTTCTCCTGATTTGATAGCGTAATGCAACGGTGTTTGGTTGTTTGCATCAAGAGCATTAACTGGTACGTGATAATATTCAATAAGATGATTAACAAGGGTAATGTTATTACTTGATGAGGCGTTGTGAAGTACGTTAGATTGATTTTGTGTATTTAATTTCATAGGATCTGCGCCCCTATTAACAAGGAGATCAAAGACCTTGGGTGAACACGTATAAGCTGCTAGAAGTAGAGGGGTATTCCCTTTATTGTTAGATGTGTTTATGCCAGAAGCTTGGGACAAGTCTTCTAGGGCATACCTAATAATTTCTTCATTATTACTTTGGACGGCAAAGTGTAGTAGGCTCTCCCCGCTCATGCTTATTTTTGTATTCGCACCACGAGCAATAAGATTTTGTACTAATGATAATGGGCCGTATTGTAATGCTATGCACAGAGCAGTTGTGCCATTGTTGTCAGGGGTGTTTATGTGTGCAGTAAGCCCTAGCGTGTCTAAAACATAGTTCAGTGTTGCTTCAGATTTGCTTTTAGCAGCTATATGAAGCAGTGTGCAGCCATTACTATCTGTGTAAGAGGGTTCTGCGTTAGCGTTATGGTCTGCAATTAAGTGTTTTGCTGTAGAGAGATGCCTTGCAGAAGTAGCAAACCATAAAGGTGTTTGTCCATGGCTGTTAAGGGCATTTACAGAAATATGGTAATGATCGATGAGATGAGAAATAAGCCCTACATTACCATGTCCTGCTGCGTAGTGAAGAATTGTTTCTAGTTGGTATGTTTCGGCAAATGGGTTTGCGCCAGCTGTAACTAAGTAGGTTATTAGTTCAGGAGAACCGGCTTTTGCAGCAAAATGTAAAGGGTACTCTCCTGCTTGATTAGTAGCGTGTAAGGACGCAGATTGTCCTAGTTTAAGTAGTGCGTATTCAATAATTTCGATGGATTTACTTTCTACTGCAAAGTGCAGCAGTGAGTTTTCTTGTGAGCATTTGCTTTCAATTTGTGCTCCTCTAGCTACTAAATTTTCTACAAGAGAAAGTGGCCCGTATTTGAGCGTGAAGCAGAGGGGGTTGATTCCTGCATGCGTAACAGCATCGATTTGCCCAGAAAAGCCTAGTGTGTCTAATACGTAATTAAGCATATCAGATGAAGTGCTTTGTGAGGCATAATGAAGTAGATTTTTGCCTGTTCTTGTAAGTATATCTTGTCTTGATCCGTAGCTGATGAGTTTCTGAGCTGTTTCTAGATGGCCATTTTTGATAGCAAAACAGAGAGGGGATTTTTGTTTTTTGTTTAGCTCATTTGGTGAAAAACCACGCATTTGGATAAGGTGGTCAATAAGTGTTTCATTTCCTCCTGCAGCTGCATAGTGTATGACCGATTTTTCGTTTTTTAAGTTTTTCATTCCTAATAAAGCTCCATAGGTATCTACCATGAGTAGAAAGAGATCAATAGAGCCTTTCTGCGCAGCTACATGGAGAGGGGTTTCTCCTCTGCAGTTGGGGACATTTATCTCCGCTCGCAGATCAAGCTCATCTAAAATGTATTGTATGACCGCGATAGAGTTGCTTTTGACAGCAAAGTGCAGGAGCGAATTTCCTGTATCGCTTTTTATACTTTTAGATGCTCCATGATCGATTAGTAAGCGAATGGTCTCGAGGTTGCCGTATTGAGCCGCAAGTTGTAGGGCAGAGTAGTTGCCATCGTTCACTTTGCGTGCATTAGGATTTGCACCGTCAATAAGTGCTCGTTCTACGTCAGTTGGATTACGATCGATGATAGCTAAAAATAACTGACTATCAAGGAGTGCGAGTCGTCTGCTGCTTATTTTTATTGGAGGTTCAATTTGATTTCCTGCTTCATCTGTCAAACCCATAGAAGTGCTTCTGCATTGTGGGCATCGATGGTCCATTTCAGCTGCTCGATACCCCTTGAAGCATGAATGGCAAAATGGTTTTTTGCAACATGCTGTGAAAGTGATGTTGCCTTGCTCTGCTTCTATTTCATCTGATTCTGCAAGGCAGACAAGGCATTTATCATTTGCTATGCGAGGTCTGGTGTTTCGTGTAGAGATTCTATCGTCTTCTTCTCTGTCACTGTCTCGGGCATGCTTGTGTGGTTGACTGGCAGCAAGAGTACTTAACAGTCCGCACACAATAAAAAAGTTGATAAAAGTGATAAATTTCATCTTGCCCTCAAAAATACTCTCTACAAAAATACCATCTGCGACTGATTTGAGTCTAACAAACATATTTATGAAATTTCAATCTGAATTTTAATTGGGCAGAAAATGCCAGTTTTATTGCTGAATATAAAATTGGCAACATTGGCTAGGTTTTAGATGCTTCCCAGATTTCAATCAACTCAAAGTCTTCTTCTTCGGGGACTGGAGATATGCCAAGGAGGTGGGCGGGTTGAATATTTTCATATTCCTCATCAGCATATGCTTCTCTACGTTCCCTAGCTATCTTTGCTTGATGAGAGAGGAGGAGTTCTTTAACAGCAGGACTATTGCTCATGTCCGTCATTGTTTGATCAGCACGCAGACAGCACGTAAGAATAGGAAGGTGGTATTGCTCAAGTAATAATCTGATTACCGCCAGATTTGCTCCTTCGCAGGCATAATGCAACAACGACTTCCAGTGCCCATCGTACTGTTTTTCAACCAGTGCGCCTTGTTTGATTAAAAAGTCAATTACCGCTGCCTCTACTCCCGCTTGGCAAGCAAGCATAAGAGGTGTTTGTCGTAAATGATTGCGCTGGTTAACCTCTGCGCCTTCAGTTAATAGGCCTTCAATTGTTTCAATAGTGCAAGATGGGTTGCAGCAAGCGATATGTAGCGCTGAGTTGGTTGGATGACTTTTTAACACCTCAAAATCTTCGGCATCGTCTGCCCGGGGTGAATAGCATTGAGAGCTTGCGGTGGAAATGGTCCGTGTACGGCCAGAGCTGGTGCTCTCTGCTCGCATGCGTGAAGCTGCGGCTAGTGCAGAGTTAGTAAAATAGCTTAGCAGCACTAAAGCAGGGAGTATTTGCATAGAAAGGCGGAACATAGCAAACCAATATTTTTCATGAATGAAAGACAGGAAGATTTATTATACCCGTAACGAACTACATTAAAAGAGTTAAGGGGCTGATTCTTAGGCCAGCCCCAGGTTTTTAGACGCAATCCAAACGCTTCATCATTCTTTTTATGCTTATCCAGGCAAATAGTAGAGTAAAGCAAGTAAGTGCAACAAAGCAAATCCAGCATGGTAGGTTCTCGCTTTGCCCTAGAATTGCTGATCGCATACCCTCTTGTGCATACAAGCAGGGATTGAGCAAGACAAGGTAGGCAAGCCATTTGGATTTGGCAAATAATACCGCCCATGTGAATTGGAAGCCACCCAGCGTCCAGAGCGGAAAAATAATACGCATCCAGCATGAACCAAGCTGTTGAATATTTTGTACAAAGCTTGAAAGAAACAAGCTAAAAAAACCGAAGAACATATTTCCCATGATGAGTAAGGCAATAACCCATGGCAGAGAAAAATGTGACGGGTCAAACTGCTGGTACACAAACGGCAACCCTATTGGTAATGCAAATAGACTCATGAAAAGTGATTGTAAGGCGGTTGTTATCGCTATACGAGCAATAGACAACCACGATGGCAATGGTAGGGTGAGGTCATAGGTAAGTACTTTATTGCCGGTCAAATCCATCACTACTCCTGCTGCTCGCGGGTAGATTTCAAACATGGCGACTGACCCTACCAGCGTAGCTGCAGTAAAAATGCCGAAGTCATCCCGCACTCCAAAGCTGGTGAGTAGGTACCCCATGACAACAATGGTGATGCTGATGTAAATAAATATATCAATAAGCTTTGTTTTCATCATGGGTTTAAAGGTTAATAGGTCTGCATAGAGCATGTGCTTTAGCACTGACCAGTATGCGGGGATAGCATAAAACATTTCTAGTTCCTTCTCATGTGCCCGCTCTTTCTTGGCCCGTGGGGCCGGCGTCGTTCAGAACTTGCGTTCTGTATTTCGACTGAGCTCAGGATGAGCGGGTTGTATTGAATTTCTTAATTCATATTTTTTGTTAACATGCAAATTGTTTTATCTCCGCTCAGCCTGAGCTTGTCGAATGGCCGAAGTCTGAAAGGCGAGAAAGAGCGGATTGTGTGTTACTCATTTTCTTTGCTTTCATTAATCAATTTAATAAACACATCCTCGAGCCGGTCTTTCTGGTGTGCCGATTTCAGATTTGCTGGTGTATCAATAAGTTTGATAACCCCTTCATCCAAAATACAAACGCGGTCAGCAAGTGCTTCGGCTTCATCCAAGTAGTGAGTTGTCAAAATAACCGTAACGCCTTCAGCTTTGAGCTCTTTAATAAGTTCCCAAACCTCGTGTCGCACATGTGGATCAAGCGCCACAGTTGGTTCGTCGAATAGCACTAATCGCGGTTTGTGAATCAGCGCGCGTGCAATTAAAAAACGCTGTTTGTACCCGCCAGAAAGTGCATCAATGGTGTTTTCTGCATAGGTGGTGAGCTCAAAGCGCTTCATGAGGACTATTACACGTGTTTTGGTTTCTTCAGCAGAGAGGCCATAAAACCGCCCAGCAAACAGGAGGTTTTGCTCGATGGTGAGCATAGGATTTACGTTTGGCTTCTGCGGGCAAAAACCGATCATGCGGCGATAGGTGGGCACATCTTCGTAAATGCTTTTGCCTTCATGTAGAATAGTGCCTGCCGTTGGCGGATGAAGAGTCACAATAATCGATGCCAATGTTGTTTTGCCAGCCCCGTTGACGCCGAGCAGGCTTAAAATCTCGCCTTTATAAATATCAAGCGTTACGTCCTTGAGTGCCATACGAGCACGTGGGCCAACGCCATACTGCTTTGCTATCCCGCGCAGGGAAAGTAGCGTAGTCATGGTAAACCCCTAGGGTTAAAAAATAGAAAAATAAACCAATAGCGCGCGTGTCGCCGCTATGGCGAAAATATTTTGTGGGAAAAGATAGCTCAGGAGCAATCCCGCTTTGAGAGCGCTGAGCTTATCGAGCGGTAATAATTACCGTTAAAAAGAGTTTCATGTTGGGCATCCTTCGCGCAACTGATGATTAATTAAGATTATTCAACTCTACCAGTATTTTATTCTGCTGGCAACTGGTTGGATGAAAAATCTGGAAAAGCGCGCGTTTATGGGTGTTTTTGATGAAGTAGAAAGTTCTCGCAATGTCTGTATGGCTTTTATCCCCCGCTCATCCTGAGCTTGTCGAAGGACGCTGACCAAAGGGAGGTGGAAAAGCGGGGAAGAAATTTTTCTAGGTCGCTCTTCCACCCCTATCGGGGCGTGGTTCGACAGGCTCACCATGAGCGACGATAAACCACTCATTAGGCGATAAATATTAAAAGTTCAACAGAGCCTTAGAAAAATTATTTGCCGCTAACACCGCTACTTGCAGCAGCTGCATCATCACTACTTGCGGCTACTGGTGGAGCTGCACGTCTATCACGAGCATCAAGTAGTAATTTCACCAGACCACTTCTATTGCCATCTCCATCAACGCCGCCCATACCAGCTTTACCGCGCACAATAATCTCTTCTGGTACATCGTGCAATTGGATCAATGGTGAATCAGTAACGGCTGGATCAAGACTTTCTGGCACGAATGGTGCTCGTGATTCTGTTGCTGAATACCTGCGGTAAAATCGCACTGCTTCGCTGCCACCAAGCGCGGGACGGCGAATATTGGTGAAAGCTGCTCTCAGGTGATCTTCAGCATCTCGGTAGAGCGCAATGTTGACATGTTCAAGTGAACCAAGCTCCCAGATACCAGTATGGGTGATGACTTGGGTTAGCTCCACGAGCAAGTCTTCAACTTCTTTAGCTGTGTACATCGAGCTAGCAATAACACCTGTTTCTTGCGAAGTTGCAAGATCAGCAAAAGTAGTAATTTCCATTTCAGGGTCATAGGTAATATTACGAGCAACAACAACATAATGGTGATCATCAAGTGGCATCTCTAGCGTGCCTGGCAAGTGATAGAGCCATTGGGGTGTTGCATCAATGTAGCGGAGGCCTTCTTTGGCAATAAACTCATTGATGGTTTGAGCGTACAGCGGTGCGGCAATGTCGTGCAAAAAGAAACGGTGCTCGCCATAAAATGGTCCTTGGATCCAAAGTGGCCAGTTGTAGAGTGATAGTTCTACTTTGTAGGCAGGAAATCTCTCGAAGGTGAGCGTGATGATGCCATCATGATTAACGGGCGATGCTGTGACGCCAGGGTGACGTTGTAAAATCATAGCAAGCCAGTGAGTACGGTCATGTAGGTAGGCTACGCGGCGCTGTGCGTACCCTTGATAAGCGTTTCGAGGAGCTACTGTACTTGGCATCTCATTGTACATTGAACGCTCAGCGCCAGTACGCAATGAATGCCCAAACCGATTGCCATCGCGAACCATTAATCGTTCATCGCGCATAAAATCTTGCATTTCGGGGTCGCCAAATAAATTATTCAGGCGCTCAGTAAAGGCTGTATCGTGAGTGGCAATGTTGGCTGAACCAACTAGTGCCACTGCCTGTGGTGAACTTGCCCATATTTGAAGTGCTTGTAGTTCCGCTTGTTCTCGGGGCAATATCATGCGGCTGTCTTTGACGGCTAATGATTCAGCAGCAAAGAGGGGTGCGCTTGCCAGTGCAAGGCTCAGCATGAGTGCGTTTAGCAAATATTGTTTCAATGTCATCTCGATATCCTTCTCTCATTTTTCAAATAAATTTACACAAAAATAGCGGGGAACGCATAAAAAGTCACCATCTATTCATGTGCTAATTATTTCTAATTGTAATGAATATTTGCCAATGAGGTCAAGAATAGAGAATCATTGCAAATCAGCCATCAAGTGGTCGATTTACACAATCATCATCATTTTTAATTGAAAATGCCACATTTTTTAGCTTGTAGGGCCGAAGCTGCCTGATTACCTAAACATGACTGGGGCACTAATAATGCCCTTTTTTTCGTAAGCAATTGCTCTGGTCTTGGCTTGGGCTAGTGCATCAAGAATGGTAGTTTTTTTGCTCGTCACGCCTTCGTCTTGTTCTCTAAATTCTAAGAAATAGACAGCTTTTTCTGCTAAGTCTCGTTCAATGCGTTCATAAAACGTCAATGGTAGAGATGCCCCGGCTAAATCAAGAAAGTAACAAAAGCGGTGGGTGAGAGACCACAGCAAATCGTCAAGATCATCCATGTGTTTAATAATATTGTATTCTCCTAAGCGCTGCAGTCCTTGAGCAATAGTGGTAAACGATGACCAAACTCCCTCTGGATGCTGAGGGGGCCACATCATTTTTCCTAGTGTTATATCATAAAAACGGATAACCATATGGCGGAGCCGTTCAATAAGTTCTTGTTTGGCTGCATCTTTTTTAACTTGCGAAATTTCGCTGTCGTAGTGTTGAGCTAGCTCTTGGGCTAAGTGTGAAACAAAGGTATCTGGTTCGCGCTTGAACAGGTCAACACTGCGCGTGAATTTGCCAAGGATCATGCTTTCGATCTGCTTTTTAATGAACTGCAGATCATTCTTTTCTGGCACATCACTGTATTCAGCAAAATACCGTTCTAAATGTTTTGGTGTAGCATCAAGCAGATTGAGTACTACATTGTCATCAACAATTTCAGCAGCTTTCATTTTGTTATAAAATAGACGCCATACAACGTACATTGCATCAGACCCAAGCTGCAGTTCGTTGCTAAAATCCATAAACTGAATAACATGCGTAGCATTTTGCGAAAGCTCCATGGCATACGATTTGTGATTATAGATCTTCGTGATAAAATTGACCAATGAGGTATTGTATATTGCTGTTTTTGACATAGGCTCTGCAGGTTGTTCAGGTACTACCTTGTTGTTATCGTAGCTTTCCAGAAGGTTTTTAAGTGATGTTGCAGCAAAGGTTGCGGGAGACGCCTCACCAAGTACATCATTGGAATCTACAATACTTTGTAATGCACTGCTCGGGACTGTTTCCGCCGGGGTGGAAGCAGTGAGTATTGATACAAATGCAAAAACAGAAAGAGATGTAAGTACCCGTGAGGCGGGCATGATGGTTCTCATCGGTAGCGCCTTTCGCATGAAAATTGGTTTAAAAAAATGATGGTTGTAAAGTAGTTGTTGAATGTGTCACAGTTCATAGCAAAGGTACAAAGGTTTTGGCAATACCTTGGTAAGATTAGCATACTTAGAGCCGTTATGGGAGTTAGATGTTATGCCGCTGTATCAGTACGAATCATTAAATCGCCGAGGCGTTCGCGTTAAGGGTACGATAGACGCATCAACAATGCAAGTTGCAAAAGAGACGTTGCAGGGGCAAGGGCTTATGCCAATTTCATTGACTGAAGTTGGTGCAGAAGGGGGTGGCGGCTTTACCTTAGCACGCTTGTTTGAAAAGCCTATTGAGGCAAAAACGGTTATTCTTTTTACTAAACAGTTGGCTGTGCTCCTAAAATCTGGGGTGCCCCTCTTGCAGGCCATTGAGCTGCTTACCGAACAATTTGATGGCCGCTTTAGGCGCATGCTTATTGCTATTAAAGATGGCTTAAAGTCTGGTGAATCATTTGCCAAAGAGCTTGCGCGTTACCAAAAAGTATTTCCTAATGTGTATATTCAGCTGGTTAAGGCTGGTGAAGCAAGTGGTAAGCTTGATTATATTTTGCTGCGATTAACTGATTATCTAGCGGGAACTGAAGAGACGAAAAAACAGATTAAAAAAGCCGTTCGCTACCCGATTGCCATGATGGGGGTTGCTCTAGCAGTTATTGTTGGCATGCTTACCAAGATGGTGCCAAGTATGCGCGGTATTTTTGATCAAGGTGGTAAGGCATTGCCGGGGCCAACGCAGTTCTTGGTCGATTGTTCTGATTTTATGTTAAATCACTATGTGGTACTTTCTGGAATCTTTTTTCTTTTAGCAGTTAGCTTTGTCTATTGGCGCTCAACGCCGCAGGGTAAGTATCAGCTTGATAGTTTATTTTTACGCTTTCCGCCGACTGCCTATTTTTCACGCACCAAAGTGGTGGTACAGTTTAGCAAAACGCTTGGTATGCTGCTTGAGAGTGGCGTTAACTTGCCAGAGGCGCTTGATATTGTTTGTAATATTGTGGATAACAAAGTACTGACTGGCAAGCTGCGTGAAGCGCAAGACAAAATTATAAAAGAGGGTAAAATAGCTCGTTACTTAAAAGAGACGGCCATTTTTCCTAACATTGCTAGCTACATGATTAGCACGGGTGAGCAGTCGGGGCAGCTAGCACAAATGCTTACTACCGTGGGCAATGATTATGATGTAGAACTGAAAGAATATACTGAGGCGCTCACGGGTGCGATTACCCCTGTGATGACCTTTATCTTAGTCGGTATTATCGGTTTTACCATGATGGCAATTATGTTGCCTATTATGAGTATGGGTGATTTAGCAGGATTATAGTTCATTTATTCAGAAGGGAATTACATGGAATTACGTGGTAAACAGGCATTTTCACTTATTGAAATGCTGCTTGTTGTTGGCTTGATTGTGCTGATCTTCAGCTTTATAGGTCCAAAGTTAGTGAAGATGTTTAGCAGGAGTGATAAAGCTGAAATTCAATTCAAAATGAGTAGTATCCAGTCAGCTTTGAATGACTATCGTATGGATTTTGGTACCTATCCATCCACGCGTGAAGGGTTGCAAGCACTGGTAGAAAATCCTCGTCCAAATGATGAAAAATATCAACGTGTGTACAGCAAAGGCGCGTATTTGAAAGAAAACGATATTGTAGATAAAGCAGGTAACGAAATTATTTACAACTGTCCGCCTGAAATAAACAAGGGTAAGTTTCATGCGTATGAGCTTGTTTACCTTGGCAAGACACAGTCTGAAGATGATCCAGATCGCTTAGATGTTGGTGCTTAGTTAATAAAATCCCCGCTCTTCCTCCGCCTTGCAGGCTTCGTCCTTCGATCCAGCCGTCGCTCTTACGAGCTATGGCGGACAGGCAGGCTCCCTGGGCGCCGAAGCCTTGGCGTAGGAGGCAGGAGGAGCGGACTTTGCTGGTTTTGTTAGTGTAATTTTTTTGGGTGTTATGAATCAAAAAATAGATGCGATTTGTTTCCCCTTCGCTCATCCTGAGCTTGTCGAAAAACAGAACGGTAGTTCTGAACGACGCCCCGTTAGGGGTGGAAGAGCGAAGCAAGCATTTACCTTAGTAGAAATGCTAGCCGTGATTTTTCTTGCTTCGTTGCTGTTGAGCATGATTTTGCCACTGCTTAATCGCCGGCAAAAGCCAGAAGAGTCATGGGAAACACTCCATGAACAGCTAAACCAAATTGCTTCCTTTGCACGGCAAGAAGCGCTTATAAAGCGCAAGGTTTATCGCCTTGTATTTGAGCAGGTGCCAAACCGTGAAGGCAAAGTGTTTGTTGAGCAAGAGCAGCCCGATCCTGAGCACGCAGAGAAGAAAATGTATATTGCTACTAAGTCAGATTACCAGCTTACTTCTTTAACCCTGACGCATGGCAGAACCATACGTGCTGTGTATGTTGGTCGGCAAAATGTGCTTGGGGACCAGGAAAAGCAAGCATACTGTTATGTCATACCCGATGGCATGATGCAACCAGTGGTGCTGCAGATTGCAAAAAAAGATAAATTTGGTGAAGAAGTTGTATCGTTTCAGTTAAACCCCTTTTTGGGAAGTTTTAATCGCCATGAAGGTAAGTTTAAACCTGAATAGTCCGCATAGCGCGTTTACGCTTGTTGAAGTATTAATGATACTTGGTTTATTAACCCTTTGTATGGGCACTATTGCGCGCATGCAAGTGCGCTCGCTTAATCGTCTTGAGCAGGATAAAGATGCTCTGCAAAAAATATACCTCGTGCGGCGTACTATGCTTGATGCGCTCAAAATACCAAATGCCGACCGCCTGCGATTAGTAAAAAAAGAGTACCAAGATGGCGAGATAAAAGTAAAAACAACGCTGCATGATTTGAGTAAAAAATCAAAAATCAGTAGCTTTAGTAAAAACATGCGTATGCTTAGCACCCAAGCCTCTTGGCAATTACGCCCTGGGGATAAGCAGCAAGCACAGCTGGTTTATTTTATGTACTTACCAGCGGAAGAGAAGAAAAAATGATGAAGCGGGTTGCTGGTTTTACCCTGATCGAAATGCTCCTTGCAGCTGCGCTTGCAAGTATTTTGCTCTACGGTCTTATGCGCGCATTTTCTTCCGTTACCAAATACGTTGATATACTGCGCCAAACCGCTACGTTGCAGCGCACCATCGGGCTTACCTTTTACCAACTGCGTACAGACCTAAGCGCTGCCTTTGTGCCTGCCGTACTGCACCACGATGAAACTAAAGAAGAAAAAGAAAAACGAAAAAAAGAAGAAGATCAGCTTTCGCCCGAGAAAAAAGAAGCCGCTGCAAAAGAGCAGTTTAAGTCCTTTTTTTTACTTTCTATAGATGAACACAGTGATGCAGTAAAAGTAGAGGGTGCACGGCGGTATCGGTTTAAACAACTGAGCTTTGTTACCACTAACCCTTTGCATGTGTATGCGCAAAAGCAGCCCTGTTTAGTCCGTATTGCTTACGAGTTACAGCTTAATAAAAAAAGTTCAACCAGGGAGCGAGAAGTATTTTCACTCATACGCAAAGAAGCTGCAGATATTATGAATGGAGAGCTAAAAGAGGCGCAACAAGATAAAGACACTACTAGGGTAAAAGTGCAGCAGTATGTGGTTGCTGATAATCTGCGTGGAGCATACATGGAATGTGAACTATTTAAGCGCGATATTCCCCGCAAAAAAGAGGATGAAGATAAAGAGTTTCCTGAGGGGGAAACATTGCAAAGCACAACCTGGGGCACCAAAGAAAACCTGCAAGGCATTGTACCCCGTACGGTAACGTGCTGGCTTGATTGTTGGCAGGGTGATAGTGCTAACTCTGTTGTTGTTTGTGAAGTGATTGAAATTAAATCCTATCCAACACAGCATCCTAAACCAGAAGAAAACAAACAATCTGCTGCGCAGGCTCCGGTAGATGCCAATCAAACTGCACAGCCCGTCCCCGATGGGCAACAACCAGGGCTACAAGTTCAACAGCAACTAGCGCCTGTGGTGGGCCCATGATGATGAATAAACGTTCAGGATCAGTTGTATTATACGCATTGATGGTGCTTGCCGCCATGCTGTTTTTAGTGCAGGGCATTATCAAAGGGGTGTTTATCAATAACCGCTTTACCGCAAATATGTTGGCTCGCGAGCAGGCAGAATTATTGGCGTACAGTGGTATTGAGCTTGCACGAGCGCAATTGATGCTTGCTGATGATGCCGAAGAAGGAGCATCAACTGAGAGTGCTGACGAGCAAAAAAAACCTGATGAAGCTAAAAAAGCAAAGGGGATGCTCAAACGTGTGCTGCCACATTTAAACCGGTGGCAGACCTGTAAACTGAACAACAAGACTGATCAAGTTGATGGAACCATAACTTTTTGCATTTCTTCTGAAAACGGCAAGCTTAACATTAATGAAGTGTTTAATTTTGAACAAATGGCTTTTAAGAAACCGTTTGATGACATCATTAAAAAACTTGAAATTAAACCAACGCTCAAACAAGGGGAGGTTCATGACCGGTTGGTAGAGTTTTTCAAGAAGCATAAAAAACGGTTGTATGATGTTTCAGAATTATTGTTGGTACCAGGGTTACAGTCACTGGATATTTTTTACAGTCCACCACCAGCGCCAGCAAAGGGCAAGCCAAGCGTAGCAAATGTTAATGTGACCTTGCTGGATGTGTTTACGGTGTGGACCCCTGACGACAAAATTAATCCGTTATGGTTTTCTGACAGCTGGTGTGGCATTCTTGGGTTACGTCGTCCGCATGCCGATGATGCTGAAAAACAAAAAGAGGTTTTTAAAAAAGTTATCGAGCAGTGCAAGCCAGAAGCGCAAACAGATTGGGATAATCAGTGGTCTATACTGGAGCCGATGTACGGTCAGAAACCTAAAATAATAAGCGCGATAAAAGAAAATTTTCCTAAAGAATTTGGGAGCACGGTTTATTCTGTGCTATCTTGTGGAAAAGTTGAAGAAGTGGAGTGTAAGCTCCTTGCCATTTTGCAGTTGCAAACTGTCCCTGAGAAAAAGACAGAAAAGCCGAAAGATAAAGCACAAAATGAAGTCAAGTCAGAGCCAGGTGTGCAGCCGAAAAAAGAGCTCAAAATACTCAGAATATATTGGCTGTGATAAGCAGCGCGAGGTGTTATTGTGAAGCTTGAGACTAAAGTTGGTTTTTTTATCCTCGCGGCTGTCGGGGTGTTTTTGTATTTAAGTATCAATATTCGTGCCTTGCGTCTTGATAAAGATCGCTACAATGAGTACAAGGCATATTTTGATGATACATCGGGCCTCAATAAAAAGGCTCCCGTCAAAATTGCTGGTGTCGATGTTGGCTGGGTAGAGCAAATCAGCTTGCTCAGCGATGGTAAAGCAGAAGTGATAATGCTTATTGATAAGCATATTCGGTTGGCAAAAAATGCTCATGCCATGATTCACCAAGATGGCTTGATTGGGGTCAAGACATTGGAAATTGACCCCGGCGACCCGTCAACGGGAGTGATGCTTGCTGGTAGTACTCTTGCTATGCCAGGCAAAAGCCCTGCAACGGTTGGAGAACTACTTGATAATGTGAGGGATATTACAGCAACTATTCAGGATATCACAACGTCATTTAAAAGTGTCTTTGCCTCACGGCGTGGTGAAGAGCAGATGCGTACTACGCTTGATGCCGTTTCTAAAGCGTCTGCCCGTATTGCCGATTTTTCTGAAGTGCTAGAGCGAACCATTAAAATTAACGAATCGCGTATTAATCAAATTGTTACCAATTTAAATGCAACCATTGCTGATTTTCAAAAAGAGCAGGTGGCTGCAAAAGTTTCTAACACCCTCAGCAAAGCTTCTGATGCTATGGAAAACTTCTCAGACGCGTCTATCCAAGGGCGTGAAACGCTACGCAGCGCTGGTGAAGTGGTTGATAAGATTAATACCGGTAAAGGCGTGATAGGCAAGCTCATTAATGAAGATGAAACCTATACCGACTTGAAAAAGACGATCCGTGGCCTTAAAGATTATATCAACAAAACACAATCACTTATGCTCAGTGTTGATATGCATAGTGAATCGATGCTGCGCAACACCAATAGCAAAGGGTATTGTGAGCTGCGTCTGCGTCCAAGTGCTGACTACTTCTATCAAATCCAATTGGTTACCGATGAGCAAGGTAGTGTCAGCCGTGAGCGCGTACGGCAAACGTATTTTGATGCAAGTGGCGTGGAGCTTAAGCCTGCTACGCTTACCAATGTGCCAGCATGGGCACGGCTTGAATATGCGCAAGACAAAGAGCGTGTTATTCAGCGTAAAAATGACATCATGTTTGGCCTCCAGTTTGGTAAGCGCTTTGACCGTCTTGCTTTCCGTGTTGGTATGTTTGAAAATGCTTTTGGTGGCGCTGTTGATTGGTATGTTCCGCTGCAGACAGATTCGTTTCATTGGATTACTTCGCTTGAAGCGTTTGATTTTAGCGGTTATAAGCGCTTTGATACTACTGATCACCGTCCGCATGTGAAGTGGATTAATAAAGCGTTCTTCATGAAGAATATTTACACCTGCTTTGGCCTTGATGACATTTATGGCAAGCGTGGTGCTAACCCATTCTGGGGCGGCGGCCTACGCTTTAATGATGATGATTTGAAATACTTTTTGTCTTCATTAAGTGGCGCTGCTAAATCAAGTGCTGGAGGCCGGTAGTGATTTACCGCGAAGCAGAAAGACAAATACTGAAGCGGGCAAAATATAACCCCGTTATTTTTGTAACGGGGCCCCGACAGTGTGGCAAAACAACACTGGTTAAAAATGTTTTTCCTCATTATGCATACGTAAACTTAGAAGAAGATGAGGTGCGCCAGCGTATTGAATCAGATCCGTATGCATTTTTTGCAGAAGTAGAAAAAGGGTCGGGAGTGATTATTGATGAGTTTCAATATCTACCTGGCATTACTTCACGCATAAAAGTGATTCTTGACGAAATGATAGGCAAGCGAGATCACCCATTAGGCTTCTATATCTTAACTGGTTCGCAAAATTTTCTCATGATGGAACAGGTTACACAGACGTTGGTGGGAAGAGCCGCGTTGGTTGAGATGTTGCCATTATCGCTCAGTGAAGCCAAACCAACAGATGCTCTTGAAGAGGTATTGTTCAGGGGGCTATATCCTCGGCCCTTCGGCTATAAAACCGATTATGATGAAATTTTCCAATGGGCCAACGCCTATGTTTCTTTTTATCTTGAGCGTGATGCCAGAGCATTAAGAAAAGAAATTAATATTTCTTTGTTTTATAAGTTTATTAAGCTCTTGGCTGGTCGTGTTGGCCAAGTACTTAATATCAACGCCCTGGCAACTGATTGTGGTATCGACACCAAGACGGCGCATGATTGGCTTGGCGTTTTAGAAGCATGCTTTGTCATAGTATTGATCCAACCATTTTATAATAATTTTAGTCGACGGCTTATTAAGTCGCCCAAAATCTATTTTGTCGACACGGCACTGGTCTGTTTTCTTTTAGGCATCACTACCCCAGCTGAGGTGCTTGCCAACAAGCTCTACGGAGCTCTGTTTGAAAACATGATCATCATGGAGCAAATCAAAGCAAGGACAAATGTTGGCAGAGATAATAATGTCTATTTTTGGCGCGATGAAAAGCAGCATGAACTTGATATGCTCCTTCATTACGCGAACCATCTGCGAGCAGTAGAGGTCAAAGCAACCAAAACAATAAAAGCTTCACTGGCAGATAATATTTCGCAGTGGGCTGCATCAGTTAAAGAACATACCGAAACAGAGCGCTATGTTATTTATGGTGGCGAAGAGGATACGGTTGTCGATGGTGTTGCCTGGGCAAGCTGGCGTCGTTGTTGGTTAGTTAACCAAGACGCTTCTCCGCAGCACTAACCATTTTTTCTTGTTTGTTCCTATCTTCTTGTAATGAGTAACTGCTTTTTGTTACGTCATGGTACAGATCTCATTTAAAAGTATAAGAAGTATTTACACAACCGCTCCTCCTGAGCCTGTCGAAAAACAGAACGTAAGTTCTGAACGATGCCTCCGTAGGAGGTAGAAGAGCGGCAACAACTATTAGGAATTTCATGAAAACATGCAAAGCAATCCTTGCTGTACTGTTATTTTTTGCTGCCTGTCGGGCAGAACTTGCAACGGGCCGGTCATTCTTTTTACCGCGTCCTGCGTGGTCTGATCATGCACAAATGCTTGATCGTGGCTTAGTGGCTATCAAGAACAATGGGCGTTTCAGTTTTGGCTCAGTGGTTTCTTACCAATCATCAACGCATGGTGATCGTTTTGCGAAGTACTTTCTTCCTGGAGGTAAAAATAACTTAGTGGTGAAGGGGGCTAATGCGGCGGGGCCTTGTGATATTTCTGGTACGTGGCTACAAATTGTTGGGTTGAACCCGACCTTGGGAGCAGGCGGTCATGATCTTGCCCAATTGTTCAATGAATATAGCAGTGAAATTAGTATTAAGCCTCAGCTAGAGCGTACCGATGCAACAGTGCAATTGCGCTATCATAATCGCCTTGGCAAGATGCCGTGGTCATTTGCTGTTGGCCTGCCAGTTTCGTACATGCAGACCAAGATGAATTTGGTTGAATCTAATGTGCAGAATAATTATACAATGCGGAATGCTAATCGTGCAGATGGGGTGCCCAATTTTACTGATACAGCATTAATAATTCCCGTACAAAAAGCTGTCTCATTATCAGCAATAGAATCTTTTAGTAACCAAAATAAGCATTTTGGGAAAATTAGTAATCAAGCACTGGATGCTAAGGGGATGGGGGATGTAAGCCTTGATTTACGCATGGGCATATGTGATGAACTGACTATTGGTGTACGAGGAGAATTGCCAACATCACCAAGGGGAACAGCAGAATATATGTTTGAACCACTAATTGGTAATAATGGCCATGCAACGTTTGCTGCATATGTTTTGGCTGGTAAGCAAATGATAGAATACAAAAAAATAGCAATTGGGCTGCATGTGAATGCACAATGGCAGATGCAGTTTGCTGGTAGAGAGTTGAGAACATTTGATTTGTTAGAGGCTGGTTCATGGAGTAGGTACTTATTGCTTGATGATACTGTTAACAATGCAGGATATGCAGAGCCTGGTGTTAATTTTTTAACGCGAATAGCACGTATTAACATTGTAAATAAGGCAACTGGGGGGATGGTATTAGATTTGCGACATGAAAAGGGTTTTATAGTTTCAATTGGCTACCAGGCTTATGCACGTGAGCAAGAAAAACTTAGGTTGCAGTCACCCTTCCCCGCTAGTGTTTTTGTAATTCGTGCGGTAAGCCCCAATCCAGGTGATGCTATAACGGATATGGAAGTTGTTCTGCCTCAAGATATTCGACTTAAAAATCACTTACTTTATAATCAGGGCAATATATTTCTTGCGCCTAACCCAGCAATTAACCAAAGCATAAGTAATAATGATCTTGATTTAAGCTCAGGATGTATGCCGAGTTATTTTTCTCACCAATTAATGGCAAGCTTAGCCTACACAGGGATGATGCAAAAAAATCCTGTGCATTTTGAACTCGGTTCTCAATATGAAATTATTCGACAAAGCGCAGATACAAATTTTTGGTCTTTATTTGCGGCCTTAACTATAAAAATGTGAGATAGCTATGTTGATGAATATTGCATGTTTAATTTTTTCTATATTTCTAATGCCTCATGCTATGTACGGAGCAGGTAGTTACAGGCAGTACGATGTCCTTGCATTTGAGAATGCCATTAAATCGGCAAATCTTACTACATTAGACCAACTACTGAGTGCGGTTAATACATCAAGCATGGTAGAAAGTTCTCTAAAGCCAGCTTTACGCACAAAAATTGCTCAACAAAAAGATGCACTTAAGGCTGCAGCAGCGAAAGCCTCTTCAACTGCCACAGCCGCAGCGACCCGTGGTGCAGATACCGAAAAAAGTGCCAAGGAGCTAAAAGCTAAAATTGAAAAGTCAAAAATGGCTCTTTCTGGAAAAAGTACCAGCGCAGATGCTATGCGGACAAAAGCATATGATCAGGCTATTAGCGACCTTGAAGGTATTGCAACTCAAGCAGCTAGTACAACGGATGAGACTACTTTTCAAAAGCTCCAGGAAGGTATTTTAGCAGCGCAAAGGGCGGTGGCTGAAGCTGAAAAAGATGCTGAAAAGCAAGAAAAGGAAGAAGAAGCGGCCACTCAAAATGCTGCTGCGGTTCAGGCATTTCTTAATCAGAAAAAAGTTGGGGTTGATGCAGAAGAACGGGAAGTAGCGCAAACATTTACAGCAGCAAAAGATCAGTTCGATACAGTTAAAGAGCGGTTTGAGAAAGAGGTTGAAAAATCAAAAGCAAAAAAAGCTCAAGAAGAGGCTGTTAAAAAGCAAGCAGAGGCAGCAGCAGCTGCTAAAAAAGCAGCAGCAGAAGCGAAAGCCGAAGAGGCCCGTCGCGTAGCAGCAGAAGCTCTCGCAGCAGCACAGAAAATAGCTGCAGAAAAAGCAGCGCAAGAGGCGGTTGCTGCCAAGCAAAAGGAAGCGCAAGCTAAAGAGGAAGCTGCTCGTTATAACGACCAGCTTGGAAAACAAGCTGAAGCAATGGGTAAGCTACAAGAAGAATGGTTGAAAGCAGGGGAGGATGGAGCAGTAGAAAAAGTGCTAGCCGATGCTTTGGTAGGTGCTGTTGTAGAAAAGGCTTATGAGGGCGGAGCCTTGGATGAAGCTCGAGCTGTGCAAGTAAAGTTAGCTGATCTTGAGCGAGAAGGATTTATGGTTGCAGATGAAGCAGTTCAAGTCGAATTAAAGCGACAGTTTGTTGCAAACTTAATCGATGCTGATTCAGTCTCTCTCAATGATTTGGCTACTTTTATTTTAGGATCAGCAGATGAGCAGGACCGAGCATTAGTGCAAAAAGCTCAAGCCTTAGCGCGTCTAGCAGCCGGGGGTAAGCCTGATAGCACAGAGCTGGTGCCTGATGAAAAAGAGGTTAGGAAAAACGTTTTGGATATTTTGCCAGAGGCATATAAGCTAAAAAAGAAGCGTGAGATACTCAAGGCACGGTTTGAAGACCAAGATCTATCAGAACAAGAGATCAATAAAGTAAAGCTTCGTTTGGCTCTCAAAGCACAAGCTATGACTAATGAAGTTGCTAGAGGAGGTGTGTATGAGGAGCTTGCTAGCCGTATTAGAGGCTTTGAAGGTGTTGATAAAAAGAAACAAGATCTACTAATTATCAAAACGCTTTTAGGCGGTGATGATCGAGTAGCTGCAGCGTTAAAAGAGGCAAAGGCCGCTTTGCTTACTGATAAACAAAAACAAGTCTTCGAAGATTCTGAATTATTAAAATTAAAAAATGCGATAGATAAAAAATACAGTGATCTGAAAAAAAAGATAGAAGACCAACACGCTGCAGAAGAGGCAAAAAAAGCACTTTATGAGCAACATAAGCTCTTGACGGAAGAATTAAATCAGCTGGTTGCTGCTTATCCAGAGCAAACAAAAAAATTAGACGCAGTTTTTAAGGAGCGTACTGAGTACATAATGCCAGCAGATGAGCTTGAGGCTCTACTGAAAGCGTATGTGGAGGGGATGTGGAAGCTTAATGCAGGAAGTACTGCTACAGCACCTGAGCTATCAAATAAAGATTTACTCGCTATTGAGATGAGCTCGGAGTACAAAAGTCTAAACAACAAAGACACTGGTCTTTTATCGCAGTGGAAGGCTCAGGCAGGAACGGGAGAAGAGGGCATTATTCAGGCTAGGGCAGCAGCAAAACAAGCTTTGCAATCAGCTGGAGAAGCGGAAAAAAAGGCTTATCAACTCGCTTTACTAAAATTGGAGCAGCACATTGAACAGTTGGAGTTTGCAGCAGAGCATGCAGAGGGTGCATCGCATACAAAGAAACGAACATTTGATTCAAATCAAATGTTCGTTGAAAAACAGGATTTATTTGACCAAAGATTATATGTTGCTGCATTGTTGAGGCTGTGGTTAGAACAACAGGGAAGGAACAATGCAAATTTTTTACCATGGGTAGAAAAATTGGATGCAGGGGATCTTTCTTTAGACCAGTTAGAAGATCCATATGGTGCTAAGATCAAAAATGTTTGTAGCGGCGAGGCAGCGTCGGTTGCTAGCGAGGTCGATACAGCTCTATTCTTTATTAGAAAATTGATTGCTACAACGCATGATATTTTGCGTTTATATGGCACTGGTGGGGCAGAATCAGTTGAAGAATTTCTTATGCATTATCAGGGTACTTATGGGGCTTTACGCCAAAATGATGAGGAAAAATATAGCAAACTTCTAGTCGATTTAAAAAGAGGGATTCAGCAAAAAATTGATCTAGTTAACGCGCATCAAGCAAGTCTAGCAGGCTCTGCCGTAGCAGGTAGGGATCTGAAAGAAGAGAATGCAAGAAAAAATAAACTTGCAAAAATGGCAGAACAGTTGGCTGCCTATAAAAAAGGAATTGACGATATTAATGCCCATTTAGCAGGGATTAGCAAGAACATACCAAGTACTCATCTTGTAGCTCAGCAAGAAGAATATAGAGGCTTGTTGCTGAACTATTTGCAGGCGTCTCAAGAAGTATTTTTGCTAGCATATGAATGTGGCAAGCGTAATGAAATGCTTAAATTAAAGGCGGCTATTGGGTTAAAGGAAAAAGAATTAGCGAAAGTAACGAGTGCGTTGCCTGAAGAGGGAGAAGCCGTAGAAGAAGCTAATGAACCGAGTGCTGAGGTCTTGGAGCAAAAAGCAAAAGCAGCGGCCCTAGCAGCGGCTAATCAGCAGCAAGCTCAGCTCTGGCAGAATGAATTAGTAGATACTATTGAGAGCATGCGCATGGAAGGCGCTGTAAAAGCAGCGATTCAACAAGCTTCTGGCAACCAGATGAAGCAAATCTCTAACGTGACCTCAGCATTCAATTTTACTCTGGGTGATTTTGACGCCTTTCTACAGGTGGTGACTAATGCTCAGCTCAGTGACGGCAGAATGTCGAGATTTAAAGACTGCGATGATGAGTTGTTTGCATTAAATATTGATAGGAATGAGCGCGATAGTGCTTATATGAATTCGTTCCCATTACTGCGAGATGCGGAGAATATATTAACGGTGCCCTATGTAGACCGCCATGGCCTTCCCTTGGCTGTGATGGTTAAAAAATCGCTTACCTCTGTCTTAGGATACAAACAAAGTCAACTGCAAGAAAGTACCATCACTCTGCTATCTCAATTTGCATACACCATTTTCTTGCCAACCATAAAAAAATTGTATGATACAGTGTATTTAGAAAAAGCGAGTGGGAGTCCTATTCGAGCTTCATTGGTAACGATTGCACGTTTTATTAAAGATGTAGTTTCGATTGATCGAGTTAGAAAATATGTACCAATAGACTACCTTAATTATTTGCGTGATATGGCATTCCACCCATGGATTTGTTGCTCAGCAGCAATGATTGAGGGTGCGAGTTTAGATTCTGCTGGCATTATCCCCTATTTAAGTAACTTTGAGCAAGAACAAGACGTAACTAATGCAGCAAAAAAAATTGAAGCTAAATTTGAAAAAATGCTTGCAGCGCTAGAAGGACAAGCAGCGAAATTTAGGGTAGATACAAAATTGCAATCATTGCCTGGAAGCTATTGCAAGATGTTAGCGGCACATCTTGCACCCGTATTTACTCTAAAAGTACAGGGGGCGGCAGATCTATTAGAACAATTTAAGCAAAAAATGCACGATGTATTTGATAAGGTTAATAAAGCAAACAATTATACAAATGCTCAAGCCGAATATACACAAGGTTTAAAAGATTTGCATAAATTCTACAATAACTTGACGCCTGCAGACGCAAAGCGTGCGTTTGTTATTGGCCGTAATAGGCAGAGATATTCATACCATCAAATTATAGATGCGCTCGAAGGAGCATGGGAATTGCTGAATTCTTCTATGCATCTGAGTGAAAAACAACAAATTTTTAGCCAAAATGAGGTCCTTTCTAATTTAGGCTTTAATTTATTTGATGACAGAGCAGAAGAGTTTATAAGAAGTAATATTTCTGATGATGGTCGCTATAGAACATATGAGCTCTTTGATGTAGCAGTAAGAGAATTTTTTGCTCATTTATTAGAAAAATTTTCCTGGAATCGTAGTGCCCTATCAGAAAAGAAAAAGCAAGCCGAGTTTGAAAGAGAAAATAAAGAAAAAGCGGCAACATTTATTGCACTGAAGCTGCATGAATATTGTCAAGCCGCTGAAAGCTCTATTGTTGATTTGCTTAATATCCTGGCCGCTAAAAAAGTAGATATGAGTGAAGAGGCTGGAATCACGGCAGACGAAGAAAAAGCATTTTGGGATAAGTTATGCTATGACATCTTAACTCAAATCGTTTTAGCCGCCTTTCCTCCTGTTGGTAAAGCTCCACAAAAAGAAGAGCCTGTTGTTGCATCGCTTTTTGATCCCTTGCGCAAAATTGGCACTATTGCAGAAAATAATTTTAATCCTGCTTTGAATGCACTGTATCCGCAGCTTGAAGGGGCTTGGAAAGAAGCGAGCAGCCTTGCGAATATAGAAGCGACCAATAAATTATTAATGCATCTTGCCGTTGCGCAACATCCGCTATATGGATTCGAGAATTTTGTTGATGAATTTAAGCCTCTGGGCGGTGCTACAGATGCAGTCGTTGTGCAGAGTTATAAATGGAAAAATGCACCTGATGATTTTTCTCAAGTTGAATGGGCCCCGAAGACAGAAAACGCGGGTCTGAAATTATCTGATCTTGCGAGAAATTGGGCCAATAGTCCGTGGAACACTACTGCATCTTTTAAAGCATTGTTTGCTCAACAGTCTACTACAACAGGGAAAAATGGACCTAATAGTGTAAAAGATTTTTTGGTTGAAATGGGACAGATGGTAGCATTCTTTCCTCATGAGCTAGCGGTTCTTATGGCGGGTGGTTCGGTCGATGAGCTGCATCAACAGTCACTTTTTGTAGATAATAAGTTGAATATTGAACTGATGCGAAAATATGCTGATGTCCGAGAGCGTTTGCTAAATGCAGTAGATCAATTTATTGATCAAGTACTGTTTAAGAGTGGGCAGCTGCTCCAGAAGCGTCTGGGGTTTACAATGGACAATGCCACTGCGAGCCTTCTTTGCCAAAAAGGAAGCGGTGATGTTTTATATAAATGTTTTGCTGCTAATGATCTTAATCAACCGTTGATCGGAGCTTTAGGTAATATTTTGTATTGTAAAGATGAAGAGGCGTGGAAAACACCATTTGCAGCTGATCGTAAAAATTTGGGTATGTTGTTGTTGTACTTTATCTTAAATATTCATATTGATAAATATGAATACAAGCAGCCATTGGATAATGAGATTAAAAATGTAATTAAAGAAATCATAGATTTAGAGCATTTTCCTGCTAAAGCAACAGAAACAGAAAAGGACATTAAGGAGCTAGACAAGGACTTGTATGCATCCCAGAATCGCCCATTTATTTTGTTTAGTTTCACAAAGTACTTTTTAGCAAGTTGTATTGATGATAGATTAATTGAGCGGTCAGTAAACCCTGATAATGTAGTAACTATTTCGGATGAGCAACGGGCTATTCCCGCCAATGGTAAGTATGTTTTGCTTCGTAAAAATGTTTTTGGTTCCGGCAATGATAAAAAGGGTCGTGTTACCTATGACGCACTTGCTGGCTGTTCTGACGAGCAAAAAGCACTATTTGATACAGATCAAAATCTGAATAAATACAAGCCCTTATTTGAAATTTGTAGTAAGCAAGAATATGCCTACGATGCTCTTATTATGGCGACAGATGATCAAAAAAAAGCGGCAATAAAAGCATTGATTCCTGAACTTGAAAAATGTTTGCCAGAGCTCAGAAAAGAGCTTCAACAGATATTAGTGCAAAAAATAAATGCTAAGAAGGAGGCTGTGCGCATCGGTGCTCCGGGAGCAAAGCCGCTTGTAAAGTTGCTTGACCAGGAGACTGGATTGCAAAACGTACTTGCTAAGTATACGGAAGTACTTACGGCTCTTAGTAATGCAGTACAAGAAGAAACTAGAGCCGAGTTTGCAAAAGAAATTCGTGCTAAAAATAAGAATTTTGTTGAGCTTATAACTAATAATACAAAAAAATTAGGTGACGCATTTCTGTTTAATCTGAGAGAATTTACAGAAGCAAATAACTTTAAAGTCTTTTTTGGTAATCTGACAGAAAATAATCAAGCATTTATGGAGATAAGAAAAATCGCTGAGTGGTTGCGTCCTCACGTGGCAGGTCTAGTTTTTGACCAAAAATCAATATATCAATCTACATTAGCACTATACCGTCGAGTTAGTAGCGCTGATAAAACTCCCCCAACCCCGCTTGCAAGCCTTTCTCATGACCGAAAAACTGTTGAGTATCCGCCGTTTATGCAGCACCTAGAGGCTTCTAAACAAAGCTTTTCGATAGAGCATGGTGTTGGTAGACGTGCGCGTACAACCGTTATTACTGATCACGCAATACTTGAAATAATGAGTGAAAAAATAACCAAGCCATTGCTGTATTTAATGCGCTATCACCTACTACCATGGTCTGCCCATTACAACTCACCGTGTATGACGGAAGAACAGGTTGCTCAGATTTGCCGTGTTGACCGTGCAGCATATGAACATTTTCTTTCAAGGAAAGCAGCGTCTGGAAAAGATGATAGTGAAGCGTCTGCCGAGGATGCACTAGCTTCTTCCGCAAGAGGCTCTAGTCGCAGAGGAGGCAATACGAGTGCTCAAAAAGGTGCAGACGCTTTTCAAGCAGCTTTAATGAATCTGGTTGATAAAAAGGCCACTAGTGCACTTCATAAAAATCCTGAAAAAGCAGGAGCAACCGGTGGGGCTTTAGCTCTGCCTGGTGCTACTGGTAGCGAAAGGCTCATCGTGCTCCAGAAACCTAATGGTGCTGCCGTTGCTACTCGCGTAGCAGTTGCACCTTCTACGAAAGTAACCATTGATAAAGGCAAGGGCAGCAATCTTGAGGTTGCAGTACCTGCATTTGCATCTGTTGAATTAAGAAAGGCAGCCGAGAAAGACCAGCAGGCTGTAGCTGCGGTGCAAAAATCAGAGCTTGAAAAAATATTCGCTGCTAGAAAAAAAGAAGCAGAAGATAGTCTAGCAGTTGCAGTGCAGGGTGGTACTGAAGAAGAGGAACCGCAAGCGGCAGCGCATGGAGCAGCAATGATTACCGGTAAGCTAGCGGGTGAGATACGCAGAGCGCGTAGCTCTGCAGAAAAAGCTAAGTTATTGCAGGAGGCTTCATACGGAGAGATTGAGCCTATTTATGCTTATGAATTGATTAAAGATGCTCTAGAAATGCCTGGTGTGGAGCATGCTTCTGTTGAATCGTTATTGTCTGTGCTGGCAGTGAAGGGGGTGCCAATTTCGACGGTCTTAAGCCATACACATGAAGACATGCATGGGCGTACAGCATTAGCTAGAATTGCCATGAAGAGTGCGTATGTTCTACCTGAGGTTGTTGCCTGTTTAGTGGGATGGGGCTTGAACGTAAATACTGCCATTATATCAGAGGGTACTGAGCCTAATTTTGGTGAACTAGTTGCCACATCATCAGTGAGTGATTTGTACGATTACAATAAGGTATATGCATTGTTTAATTGCGATGCTAATGATTTTATACGAGGCAGTCTAACTCAAGACGCATTGCAAACCTGGGGTGCCAATTTGCTTAAGAATGCACAGAAGGTGTTTGTCGATTGTCTAGAGATGTTAAGTGCTTATGATAAAGATCCTGAGAAACACCCTTCGATGAACAGTGGGGCCCTCGAGGCATTGCTGGTGCGCATGCAAGAATTCGTAGTGAAAGCGCAACTAGTTGAATGGTTGAATAAGAAAGCGCCAATAGGAGACAAAAACATTAGCCCTGCTTCGGTTATTGAGAGCTTGTCAGCCGAAAGGTTTGACATGTTTAAACAGCAGGTAAAAGCATTTATTGCAGCAGGCGAAGAAGAGCCATTTGTATCGCAGTTTGTGGATAACGCGCATGTTAGCGACGATGAAGTGAGTGCTGCCTTGGCGGTGCTTGGGGTTGGGCAAGATGCTGATTGGGATGCAATACGGGCTAGATATAGAGCGTTAGCTCTAAGCGAGCATCCAGATAAAGTATCTGGGAGTGAGGCAGCTAAAGCAGCAGCTACGGAGGAGTTTCAGAAAATAGCAGCAGCGTATGAAGTGTTGAAGCTGAAACATAACCCAAGAGAGGTTGCTCCTAGTGATGAGGTGGATGAAGATGAAGATGGCGCCGATGTAGAAAGAAAGCGAGCAGAGTCTCCTACCAGGGGGGGCGATGGTCGTCCTGTGCAGACTTTTGTCGATTATTTTGATCCAGAAGCAGCAGCAACGCCAAAGGAAGCTTCACCTGGGCTGGCAAATACCTCTGGTAATGATTGTTTTATCAATACCATGTTGCAATGTGTGTTCTCAAGCCCTGAGCTGGTTAATTACATTCATAGCGTGGTGAATGATTCAGAGATAAAGGAACGAGTTGATGAACGCAAAAGAAACTTAATTCATGCTAATCGCGATTTTACTGAGGCAGAACCAAGAGTGCATAAAGAGCATCTGAGGATGCTAGTTGATTTTGAGCGGCTACTGCCATCATTCAAGGCAGTGTTTAACCAGTATTTCTGTTCTAATTATGTTAGCCGCGATGCTTTGAGAGAATTTCACCGAACCATCAGATCTTTCTCCACTGATCGTGACACACAAGGTACGGGCCAAGGTGACCCGGCTGAAATGTTTGATATATTATTTGCTCGATTGGGAAGTATCAAAGAATATCCTGATCCTGTAGTAGTTCGTGGTGAATCTAGAGCAACCTGTAACAATGATAGATGTAGTCTCAGAAATCTGGAAATGATCGGAAGGCCAGAAGATCAGCCCCAGCCTTCGGTGCATTTATCCATCGAGGACGGAACAACAGCAGTACCTGTCTCTCAATTGATTGAAAATTATGAACAAGAAGAAAAAGCACTTGATTATTATTGCCAAGAAAAAACTTGCCGTCCTAATGAAGAAAAAAGATTCGCTGGCTTTATTAGCCAGACGCAATCCAAGAAACTAACGATTATTTCAGAATGTTCTGTGATGCCTTTTTACATAAAGCGAACGCATTACGAGGCTCCTAAAATTGAGACCCCAATTGTGCTTGAAGGTGAAATTATAATTAATCATCAACGCTATCGACTTGCTGCTATTGGTGACCATGGAGGGGGCGCCAATGGAGGACACTGGCAAGCACGTAAAAAGAACTTGCTGCAATGGGATATAGCCTCTGATAGGTTCGTACTACACAAAGAACAATGGGAAAATTGCAGTGATGCCGTTGTTCAGAATATTCATTCACCGCAGGGAAGCAACAGCTCAAGTGCAACATTGCTGATGTACGAGTTGGTACCTGGTACCGATAGAAGGGATCGCAAATAGTTAGCGCTTAACAAATTAAAAAGGCCGCGTAAGAGATTAAACTCCACGCGGCCTTTTTTTCTGTAGCAAAAAATTATCCCCGTCCGATTCCTGATTCTTCAGGCAAGGGGAAAAGGCATCCCAGCCAGGGCTTGTTGTATTTGCCGCATATTCCATGGTAAGCTTGCCGGGGTATGGTGAGGTAAGAAAATTGAGGGGCTGCGATGCAAAAAATTTGTTTAGATCTGAAAGAGTTCAAAACAATCCGCCAGCAAGGAGGGTTGTACGTTGACAAGACAAAGTATATCTATGAAATTTTTGGTAACGGCTCGTATTTTTTTCTTGCTCGTCCCCGTCGTTTTGGTAAATCATTGCTCTGTGCCACGTTAGCAGAATTGTTTGCAGGTAACCGCCATCTTTTTAAAGGCTTGTGGATTGATGGCAGTGATTGGGCGTGGAAAAAGCATCCGGTTATTCGCTTGGATATGAGCAAGGCGGCTTCGCCTGTAGCAACACCAGAAGAAGTTCGCGGCTATATGGTAGATTTGCTCAACAGCAGCGCAAAGCATCTTGGACTACCTGCAAACACCCTCAGGCAGGGTACACCAATGGCAATGCTGAGTGATTTAATTGCGCAGGCTAAAGAAGCTTTTGGTGAGCAGGTGGTGGTTATCATCGATGAATACGATAAACCACTGCTTGATGTGATTCAAGATCGCTCTCGCTATACGGCAATTCAAGAGGAGTTGAGCGCTTTTTATAGTCAGCTCAAGCCGGCCGAAGAAGATATCAGGTGTGTGTTGATTACGGGCGTATTTAAGTTTACTAAAACCTCAATATTTTCTGGCCTTAATAATTTGAATGATATCACCTTTAAGCCGAGGGCTGCAGCATTATTGGGGTACACAGAGCAAGAGATTAGAGCGGTTTTTGCAGACCATCTAGCTGCGGTGGCTGCTGCGTATAAAAAAACGGTCGACGAAATGATGCTTGTCCTTCGTGACAGGTATAACGGGTATTTTTTTGGCGTGAATTTGGCAAGTAATGAACTTTCTGCTGGGGTGTATAATCCATATGCTATGAATTATGTTTTTGCAGAGCAGCAGCAGCTAGACCGGTGGTTTAGTTCAGGCTCGCCGTCAGCCTTAATTAAAAAATTAACCAGCGAACAATTTGAAGCGCTAGAGCCAGCGCGTTTGACAATGTCTTTTTCAGCATTAGAAACATCATGCAGCCCAGATGATATGACTGCATTGAGTATGTTGTACTAT
The DNA here is from genome assembly GCA_903825355.1 of uncultured bacterium. Classification (GTDB taxonomy): domain Bacteria; phylum Babelota; class Babeliae; order Babelales; family RVW-14; genus CAIKAH01. The sequence continues at coordinate 57,396 of CAIKAH010000002.1, forward strand.
GCTGGGTATCTGACGCTTAAGCACTGCTTTAATAAAAAAGTGACGCTTGGCTTTCCTAATGCAGAGGTGGCAGGTGCATTTTCAGATGCCTTACTGCCTGCGTTACTGCAAAAAAGTGTTTTTTTTGTTGCGGGGCTTATTGATGAAATACACGACCTGTTTTGCCAAGAGCGCTTAGATGATTTGAAACAGCTCCTCAATGACGCCCTGGCGCCTGTAGCTTATCCAGTACTAGCACAGCCAGCTGCAAGCGCAGAGCTGCTGCCAGAGCGCGTGTACCAAATAGCATTTTATTACTTATTTATTGCGAGCAAAATGCCTACAACGTTAGAGGATATGACTAATCGTGGCCGCATTGATATTGTCGTAGAAGGGCCTCGGTCATTTTATATTTTTGAGCTTAAAATCAATGAGCCAGCGTCAGTAGCGATTGCCCAAATTAAAGAAAAAGAGTACACGGCAAAGTTTCGGCACAAGGGTAAACAGCTTTATGCCGTTGGCATCTCGATAGACACAGCAAAGCGCTCAGTGGCAGAGCTGATGTGGGAACGTTTTTAGCTGTTCAAAAAATAGAACATAATCGAATGTTAGGCGTGTCCAATGCCTGAAGAATCTGGGAGGCGGAAAAAGTCATCCCATACCTCTTCGTAATACTCTTCATACTCATCTTCTTCTGCGTAGAAAAAGACTGGGTCATAGCTAGGCTCGTAGATGGCTTCGTACTCGGTGGAATAGGTACAGAGGAGGGGTCCGCTCTTCCACCCCTGCGGGGCGTGGTTCGACTGGCTCACCAGGAGCGGGAGGGTGCAAATGATCGGATTTTGTAGGTCAGATGGTGTGTTCATAAAGTGCCTAAATCGAGCGTGCTAATCAGTTCGTGTAAGAGAAATATACCGCCCAATTTGGTTTTATCAATCAAAAAATACAAAATAATTAAATTCATTCAAGTAGAATTTATTTTATCTGTTCAACCCGGTTTAAAAATACTTTTAGTCGACGATAATCGTTGCCCGAGAACCTATAGCGGCTGGGCGCCTTCTTGCAGCAAATCTAGATATTTTTTATATACAAATTGTCGGTTGCGCTTGCTTCCTGTTTGTTCAGTTAATATGCCTGCCGCAACAAGCTCTTTAAGTACACTGTTAGCGGTAGGGAATGAGATTGCTAAGCGCTGAGCGAGTGCCGTAGCTGAAGTGAGGGGGTATTGTGGTAATGTTTCAAATGCATGCAATACGGTTGCGCGGACGTTTTGGGCAAAAAGCTCTTTCTTGTCCTGCTCAATGCATTGGACTAAGCTTGTAATACGCTGGCTAGCATCTTGTGCTGCTTGCAGCGTCGCATTAAGAAAAAAAGTAATCCACTGCTCATAATCGCCTTGTTCACGTACCATCATAAGTCGATCGTAATACTCCTGCCGTGCGCGTTTAAAATGGTAGCTGATATAGAGCACTGGGTCAGTAATAACCTGTTTCCACTGTAAATAAAAGATAATGAGCAGCCTGCCAATACGGCCATTGCCATCGAGGAATGGGTGGATAGTTTCGAATTGGTAGTGCATAAGGGCGGCCGCAATTAGTGGATGCTCCGTTGCTTGATGCATATACATTTCAAGATTGCCCATTAATGGCAGAAGCTCTTCTGGAGGGGGCGGTACATAAGCTGCTTGCTCTAGGCTGCAGCCAGCAAAACCAATCCAATTTTGTGAGCGACGAAATTCGCCAGGCGTTTTATCGCCGCCTCGCACTCCCTGCATTAAAATACTATGGAGTTCTTTAATAAGTCTAATCGAAAGTGGAATGGTAGCCAGGCGGCTATTGCCATAGTTAAGGGCGTGAATGTAATTTACTACTTGTTGTACATCGTTTACATGTGCCGGGACTATACCTTGTTCAAACGAGAGTAAACTTTCTAGCGACGCCTGTGTTCCTTCAATTTGGGAACTAAGTAGAGCTTCCCGTTTGACGTACATTGCCAAATACAAGTCTTTATTAGGTAAAACATGCGCTTTTGTATTTAGCTCGTGTAGAATTTTTACGGTTTTATCCAGGAGTTCTTGTAACGAGGGTGTAATGAAAAGTGATGGAGGAAGGGGCGTTGGGATAAACGCCTTATACCCTTTGAGTTGTGATCGGTAGTGGCCTGAACGGGGAATCATAGTCTGCTCCTTCGATTTTTAATAAGACTAGCAAAAACTAGTTCTTATTAAAAATATTTTAAATAAAGAGCGGTTTTTATTAAAAATGCTGCCCTATTTGATCTGTTCAACCCGGTTTAAAAATACTTTTAGTCGGCGATAATCGTTGCCAGAGAGCAGGGCAAATCCATGGCTGACTTCTTCCAAAAAGCTGGGTGAGAGGAGATTTTTGGCCTTAACCGTCCGAATGACGGCGAGGAGCAATTCATCTAGGTTCTGGATCGCGTTAGAAAAGCCGTAGAGTACTTCTAGAAATTGAGCATCAGCAAAGAATTGTGTAGCGATATCAGTTGATGCTTCGCTAATGAATGCATGAATTTTTGGTGGGTTTGGGGGCACGGCAAAAATGATTTGTTTATTCGCTCTTCTACCTCCTTCGGAGGCATCCTTCGACAGGCTCAGGAGGAGCGAATCAGCTGCATCCATATCACCCAGCTCACCAGGAGCGGAGAGTTGCATCGCTCTTCCTGAGCTTGTCGAAGGACGCGGCTGTAAGCCGTGGAAAAGCGATGCGGGTATATATCCACACGCTTGTACCGTAAACGTTGTTTTTAAAAAAGCAAAAATCTGTGGCTGCTCGCGTTCAAGTTCTTCTTCCGTTTTCTGGTAAGCGAACGGCGTGCGCGATGGATCCATGGAGCCGGTTTGAATACCGGTAACAAGACCAAGCACTTGTAGCTCTTTGTCTTGGATGCTAACCAATGAGCCAAAGGTAGGAAATTGTTTCCATTCCCAGCATTGAGCAGTGTAGTGGTCAAGCGAAGATTCGATTACTTCAGCAAAAAAGGGATGTTTGTTTTGGCTGGTCATGGGGCTCTACAAAGTTTTTAATAAAGGTTGTTCGATGAATGGCACAGGGTCCGTGCTCTTTGAGCGCTGCAATATGTTCGGCAGTACCGTACCCTTTGTTTTGCATAAAGTTATAGGCTGGAAATTGTGCTGAAAGCTCTTCCATCAATCGGTCGCGTGTTACTTTTGCAACAATTGAGGCCGCTGCAATAGAAGGGGAGAGCGATTCGCCATAGTTAAAATAATGGCATTCTAGGCCTGTAGGCTTTTCTTCAGCAGCAATTTTGAGCGGCATGGCATCTACCAGGACATATTTAAGCAGTGCGGGGTCGCATGGTAATGTTTGCATCAGATTCAGGTAGGCATGCTTCATGGTGAGTAGCGTTGCTTGGTAAATATTTATCGTATCAATGGTCTTGTGATCAGCAACTGCAGTTGTCCATGCGCAGTGCTCAGTAATCCAGGAAAATGCTTTTTCGCGCTGTGCTTTGGTCATTATTTTTGAGTCTTTGAGCATTGGCTGGTTGGTGTATAACGGCAGTATGACTGCACCTACGACTACCGGGCCGGCAAGGCACCCACGGCCAGCTTCATCAATACCCATAGCACGTTTTTGCGTGGCCCAGGCTTGCGTTTCAAAGTATAATTTTTTTGGCGATTCTACGCTTCTATTCATATTCATGTAAGCAACTAGTTTGTTAAGTCCCCGCTCACCCTGAGCTTGTCGAAGGGCGCCCCGTAGGGGTGGAAGAGCGGGTATTATAAGTTTTTGCAAATGTACTAATATCTTGCCATTTACCTTCTATAAGAGCACGTTTTTTGCTTCTACTCCATCCCTTTATTTGTCTTTCTGCTTGAAAAGCTTCATTGCGTGAAGGCATAAGTTGCTGAAAAACTAATTGAACAGGCCGTCTACTTGCAGTCCAACAGTACTGAAAAGCCACGACATTATGCTCAGCAATTCTTTTACGCATATCATCAGTGTGCCCTACATAAAAAGAGCCATCGCTGCACTCAAGAATATAAACTGAAAATTTCATTATAATTCATCGATAACAGGAGCCGCTCTTCCACCGCTTCGCGGCGCCCTTCGACAGGCTCAGGGTGAGCGGGGATGCTAATAACAAGAGGGTTATAATCTTCTAATTGAGCAGTAAGTAAAATTAATATTTAATCAAAGTTAGTCCTTTGTGCATGTTATCACACAATGATTTTTTTCTCATCTAAAAGGATTAAGACATTTTTTTGCCTCCATGTCACAAAAAATTTTATGATACATGTAGTAATTTTTTCTGGCTTTTGAAATGACGTTTGATTATATTATGAAAAAGTTATGGCAATGTTTGAATTTTTGGCAAAGCAGGAAGGGATTTCATGTCCTCAACAGAACTTCGCGTAAAAGAGTTGCTTCGTGAAAGAGGCTGGACTACAAAAGTCTTAGCAGAAAAGACTGGCCTGTCTGAGAGCTACCTGACACACATCAAAAATGGTACACGCCGGTGGAACGAGGATGCGCTTAAAAAATTGGCAACAGCTTTTGGGTCACATCCGGTTGATTTGTTTGCACAACGCAAAACACGTACTGATAATGTAGAAGCAAGCGTTAAAATGCCTGATAACATTAACGTTGATCTACAGCTTAAAATTGTGCCAGTAATGGGTGATATTACAACAAATCCATCTCCGTACAACAACCAGTTAATGCAAGTAACCACTGGCCATAAAGATGTATTTGTTCCGGTTGCAAATAGCACCGATGATTCTATGTTTTGTTTACATGTAGAAAACAATTTGATGGCGCCGGCATTTGTAAAAGGTGATTACCTCATTATTTCTCCTGCCACCTGGGCACGTTCGGGCGATATTGCTGCGGTTGAATATGGCAATGAGAATCCAATCAAAGCCATTATGCAAGTAACCTATATGGAAGAGTTTGTGGTACTTGAAGCACCAAACCATAAAAATCCACCTGTTGCATTGGTTCGTGGTAAAGACCACTTCCGTGTTATTGGCAAGGTAATTTATCGCTATCAACGCATGTTATAAAAGCTTGTTTTGATACGTGAGAAAAAACCCCTGCTATCAAAATTGGTAGCAGGGGTTTTTTCTCACTGGTTAAAGTAACGATTGTTTGTATAAAGAAACAAGCCATTGTGTGCCACGGAGAGAGCCGCTCCTTTTTTCAGAGCACTAAAATTTTTTTCTTTCTGGTGCTTTCTCAACAGCATCGATAACTAGCTCTTTCATTGCGGGAGAATTTTTTTCCGAAATCATCTTTAGAGACGCAGTAGCTCCATGTGCAAGTAGCAAGCGAGCTATTTCGAGATGAGCTCCAGGGTAACGGCGCAGTGTGTGTATCTCGTTAATGCAATTTTTGTGCAAAATGCTCGTACCACTGGTGCATGTATTCGGGTTAGCTCCTGCTTCAAGTAATAACTTTACAACCGGAACATTTCTGCATGTAACGGCGTTGTGTAGAGGTGTAAAGCCAGGAACCCATACTGCAAAGGGACGGTCTACTGGTGCTCCTAATGATAATAAGAACTGAGTTATTTTAACGCCTTTTTTTTCACCAAAGGATGCGGCATAAAAGAATAAATTGCTATATTTATCAGCAGTAAGATCTAGCTTCCAATATTTATCAGCTTTGATTAACACAAAAATATTTGAGCATATATCGCTATATGCTGAAGAGCTACCTGTAAATGTTTCAAGCTTAAGCCAATCATAAACAAAATGTTTGCCTGTTGTTGGCGAGGGGTTAATCATTGCTGCTTGTAAAGCATCATGCAGCATGTCAAAATCGTAACGTTGTTCAGGTCTGATGAGATTTTTTTTTAGTGCTTCTTCAATCAGGTCAACTGCTTGTGCTAGATCGATATAATTATTTACCTGAATCTTGTTATGGCTAAATGCGTTAGCATAGGTGTAAAGGCTAGGTTCAGGCGTGTATAGCACTAAAGAGCCATCGGCTAGCACAAGAGGTGCAGGTTCTTCTGTACTGATAGTAGCGATTGCTGTGCTTGATGCTCCGCCTGTTCTTCGCTCGCTGGCGATCATAAGACAGGGGTTTGTAAGTACAATGACGGTAGTGATTAAGATTGCTAAAACATTCACCATTGTACAGCTCCGTAAGGCAGTGTGATGCGGTAGAGCATTACCCCTGCGCGTAATAAAAAGATAAACAGCATAGGATGCATAGTTAGCCTCTAATAACTTGGACAATAACTTTTAAGGCGTCAAAAAAGAAGTAACTGCCTACGGTGAGCATGATGCAGGCGGTAACAGTGCCAACAAGCTTTAATTTTTCAGGTTTCATAACTTTGCCGATTGAGCTGGCGATGTAGGCTACTATGGTCAAAATCATAAGTGATCCAAGGATAGTTACAATGCTTCCGCAAATTAAATCAAAGGTGCTTAACGCTTGTTTGCCTGTCGCAAGTACTTGCGCGCCAGCGAACATAAAAAACAGGATAGTAAGTGGATTAATGACTGTGGACAAAAACGATTTAGTGGCGCTAAGGATTAAGGAATTTGCTGAATTTGGTGTTAGGTGATTGTGTGGCCCAGGGTTTTGATAAAATAATAGTTTAAGGCCGTAGAGTAATAAGAGGCTTCCTCCAACCAGGTCAATAAGTACTTGATAGGTTGCTGATTTTTGTAACACAGCCAACGTGCCTACTAGCCCTAAAAAAATGAGCAAACCATCCCCAAGAGCAGCGCCCAGGGCAGTAAAAAATCCTTTTAAAAAACCTTTTACTGCGCTGTTGTTGAATGTCATGATAAAAATGGGACCCATGGTAGATGATGCAGAAACACCAACAAAGAAGCAAGCTGCTAAAAACCAATAATTCATATAAAACCCCTAGCTCGAAAATTTTTGAGTTATTTTACCATAAGTAGTAACATTAGGGAAAATTATTAGTCGCAAGGAACACATGAAGCAGACAACAACTACAGATCGCACTATTTTATTTGGTACCGATGGTATTCGTGGACATGCGGATCATTTCCCTTTTGATGATTATAGCGTGATGCGCATTGGATATGCTATAGCTTTATGGGCCCGAGAAAAATATGCCGTTCAGCAACCCAAGTTATTAATCGGTATGGACACCCGTATCTCTGGTCAGCGCATTAAACAAGCATTGACAAACGGTCTACTGAGAGCTGGGGCCATGATAGTTGATGGCGGGGTGATTCCTACGCCTGCTGTTTGTAACTTGATTACTGCTGACAAATCATTTCATGCTGGTGTAGTAATCTCAGCATCGCATAACCCTTATTTTGATAATGGCATAAAAGTTTTTGATGCACAGCGGTGTAAATTAAGCAAGGAAGATGAAGCACGTCTTGTAGCGTTGGTGAATGACCCGCTCTCTTGCCGCGAAGAGCAAATAAAGATGGGCATGGACATTATCCACTGGCCCGAAGCTCTCAATCAATACGTTCAGAACATGCTCTCCTATTTCCCTTCACCATTTTTGCATGGTAAAAAAATTATAATTGATGCGGCTAATGGGGCAACCAGTATCTGTGCTGAAATGATATTTAAGTCTCTTGGGGCGACCGTCGTGATGTTGAGTAACCACCCAGATGGTATGAATATTAATGCCGGTTGTGGAGCATTGCATCCAGAGGCCCTCCAAGGCACGGTGTGTGCGCAAAAAGCAGATGCAGGTTTTGCTTTTGATGGCGATGGCGATCGGATTGTTGCTGTCAGTCGTGATGGTAAGATTAAAGACGGTGATGATATTCTATTTTTGTTGCTTTCTTTACCTGCGTATAAGGCTATGGATACCATTGTAGGAACAGTTGTTTCAAATCAAGGGCTTGAGGTTGCGGTAGAGCAGCAAGGCAAGCGCTTTGTTAGGACAGCTGTGGGCGATAAATATATTGCTGCTGCTATGGAGGAAGCTAATGTGCTGCTTGGTGGAGAGAATTCTGGACATGTGATTTTACGTGATTATTTGCTAACAGGGGACGGTATTTTTGTTGCCATTACCTTGCTGCAGGCCTTGACTGTTTCTGGTAACTGGGAAATGCACACATTTCCTAAATTTCCGCAAACATTGGTAAATATTCCTGTAGCCCAGAAAAAAGATTTAGCACAAGAGCCTTTTGCAGGAATTATTGCAGCTTATCAAGAGCGACTTGGTAATGGCCGATTGCTGGTGCGTTATTCTGGTACTGAATCATTATTGCGGGTGATGGCAGAGGCGACTACTGCTGATTCTGCACAAGCAGTGGCTAAAGAGGTGGCTCTGGCATTACAAGAGGCGTTGGGTAGTCATTCATCAAACTAGCTAGTGGGAGATTACACGTATGTTTGAGCGTTTAAGAGCAGGGCTTGCAGCATTACGGTCTGTATTTCTGAGTGGGTTGTTTACTATTATTCCAATAGCTGCAACCATTTTTTTCATTAACTTTTTGTATAACATGGTAAGCAGAATGCTTATTCCCCTAGAGCGCATTGAGCCGAATTGGCTCTATGAAATCCCTGGGTCAGAATTTGTGATTGTCATGTTAGTTATTTTGATTACGGGCATCATTTTAAAGACCTTTTTGATGAGCAAGATTGTTCATTATTTTGAGGGCTTGGTGAATCGTATTCCGCTTGTACGTATTGTCTATTCTGCCGCTAAGATTTTGGTCGATTTTTTTAAAGTATCAGATGTTACTATCGCTATGCAGCGTCGGGTGGTTTTAATTCCCTATCCCAAAAAAGGGCAGTACCATTTGGCCTTCTTGCTTGAGTCGGCTGAAGATAATTATCAGCCTATTATCCCCGATTCATTTAAACACTATCCGGAAGAGCGTTACGTGAAAGTGTTTATGCCCAATTCGCCAAACCCAACGTCGGGTTATTTTTTTATAATGCCTGAGGACGAAGTTATTTTAACTAATATTAGTTTTGAAGAGGCGGTTAAAAGTCTTGTTTCATGTGGGTTGATTACCCCTGAATCATTATTAAAAAAACCGTAATAATTGCATGACATTTGCTTGGTATGTCTCACGGCTGTTTTTAGGTGCGTGGGCATCAATTACGCTGTTACTAGCGTTTTTATTTAATTTCATCGAGTTTTTTGAAAAGCTAGCGCGTGTAAAGCAAGTTTCTGTTGTGCATATTATGCATTTTTTAGGGCTTAATTTTTTACCATCAGTATTCGATGTAATGCCGATTGGTGCATGGTTGGCAACACTTTTTGTGCTCCGTGAATTAACGACACACCAGTCATGGGATTTTTTACAATTTATTGGATTTATCCCTCGCCGGTTGGCGCTTCTTTTAACTAAGCTTGCTTTATGCATAGCTCTGATAACAGGAGTAATTAAAGAGGCCTATGTGCTACACATAGCGCAGCAAGCAGAGCGGTTTAAATATGCTTATTTTAAAAAACAGCAGCATGATCTTATTTTTAATACCTGGTTTGAACTAGAGAACAGTCGATTTTGTTATATCGATGAGCTTGATTGTGTAAAGTTGTTAGGTAAGGGTATTATGCTTGTAACGCTAACACCACAACATACGGTGAAAACAGTAATGTACAGCAAGCAGGCAAGCCTTGATGAAAAAGCACAGGCTATTCATGCACAGCAGGTAATTACTGTACATCTGCCTGAGCAGTGTGTGGTGCGAGAGGATCACTCTATAATAGAAACACGGTATTTTTTTAGTGCTATGAGTATGAGGCAGCGCGTTTATCATATACCGTATTTATACAAAGTGCTTCTTTTCAGCGCCTATTTACCAAAGCATACCGTACGGGCCTTACAGCAGCGCTTAATTGATAGTCTTTGGTATTATGGTACTCTGATTGGTTATCCTCTGCTGACCATTTATGCGTTTAATCTTCCTCTGGGGTTTTTGTGGCGGTGGGGGTTTGCATTACTTCCTTACCCGACCCTATTAGCTGGAGGGTTGTTACTACGCCGTATGTTGATAGATGATATTAGACTGGTAGTATTAATAATGATTGTTTTTTTTCTAATTGTAAGCCTTTTCAGAAAAAGACGATTGCTGTTTGCTTCTTTGTCTGGTGGTATATTCAATTCTTGAAAAAGCTGCGTATTAGCTTAGAATAATTTGATCAGAAATCTCTATCAAACACATTTTATAAGGGTTCTAAATGAAATTTCTACATCTAGGAATGCTAGCGTTGATTGCTATGCTGATTGCGCAACCCGCGATGGCTCATGCGAGCACTACTCAGCGGCCAGAGCATTTTACTAACTTAATACGATCATCTGACGATGCATCTGTGGTATCTGGTATTGATAACTTACCCGCAAAAGAGTTGATACACGCAGCAGACCAGCCATTACTTCGTTTTGTAGCTTTTGAAAAGGGCAAGCCGGTTGCAATGATAACTGATCCTCGTATTGGTGCATTTTATATCCTTGATTTTGGGGTACATAACGTAGTACTTGATAAAATTTTGCCTATTAAACGACCTGCTGATCTAAAAAACATGGTGCCAATTCGCCATCAAGGTAAGTTTGATTGTGCAAAACAAATGGACAAAAAATTTAAAGGTTTTAGGAAACTGGAAGCGCCATTAGGCGCTGTGGTAGAAGATGCCATGAGCATGCTGGGATTTTTGAATATGAAAGATTATCCAGGTACGTTTTTTAAAGATGAGTATAACAGTGGTATGCCAATGGTTATTACGCTGGAGTCGGTAAAGTTATTGCGCTACTTGCAAGAGTACTTTATTAAAAATCAAATCGAGCCTCGTGCTCATAAACCATGGTTGGTGCTTGAAATTATGAAAAATCCTGAAGCAGTTACTGATGCTGATAAAGCGTTTTGGGGTAATTATTTTGAGCTGGTAAAACGTTCTGATCCAGGAATGGAAAAATGTTTGCGTTATGAACGTGATTTGCGCTACAAAATTTACCCAATTGGTTGTAAGGGTAAGTTTATTTTTCACAGCGTTCCTGAGGTGATGTTGTTGAAGTTTGAGCGTTTCTTTGAAGATCTTAAGACGCCAGAAGTTGCATTTTTGATGGCAAGTTTGATTGGTGCATTTATATGGAAGATGGTTGATGCTAATGCTGTTCAGCCGGCTATTAAAGGATTAACGCACGAAAAAGACGAAAAAGGAAATCTGGTTATGAAGCCAGGTCTTAAGTCAGGTCTTGATACGGCACTTACAGCAGGTAAGTGGACAGCTGCTGTTGTTGCTGTCTTCGCACTCTATCGGTTGTGGGTTAATACTATAGATACTATTACTTCAGACGAAGAGCTTGAAGAAGAAGCGCACAGCGTAGAAGCGTTGTCGGCGTAAGTAGTAAGCTAAATTCAGATTCAAAAAAAGGGCCTTCAGTTATTTTGGGGGCCTTTTTTTATAGCCGGGCTCGAGGTCGATAGCGCTATTCCGGTCAAAAAGCTAGCTGCTAGTATGACAGAACGGGGAAGCCCCATTTTTATCAAGCAAAGATATTCTTGCAAGCTGCAAGCCGCGTTGTTTGCAAGCAACAGTGAAATGCTCTCTTTATTTTCATACGCAATCGCGTATGAAAGTGCTGTGTGGCCAGAGCGGTTTTTGTAGTTGATGTCTGCATTCATGAGTAGCCCCTGCCAAATAACTTCTGGCCGGTTCATGCGGGCGCCATGCAATAATAAACCTTGGCGTACGGTATTGAAATCGGCAGGATTTTCGTGTAGGTGTGGGCTGCTGATAATATTGCCAATAGCGCGAAGATTATTGGCTTCAATATAAGATACTAACCGGTTACCCAATTGCACGCGGTCCATTATTTCTAATAGCTCATCATCACAACCTCCACGGTAGTTAGAAAGCTCTATTCATCGCTTCTCCACCTTTTCGATCTCTTGATCTGACCAAGTATTAATGTTTTCTTTTTGCGATAAACCAATCTAGCATGGGTATTTTTTTAGGTGTTGCCTGGATGGCTAGTTGAAGTTATGTTTAGCTGATTTGCCTAGAAGCGTTTAAATAATGCCAAAAACTCTTTATTTCCTGATGCAGCTCCTAGGATTGGTGATTCAATCACCCCTTCAAGCTGAAAACCAAAAGCTTCAAAACCCTCTTTAATTTTGGCAATTACCGCTTCATGTACTGCAGGGTCAGAAACAAGCCCTCCCCTGCCAATATCTTGGCGATTAGCCTCAAACTGAGGTTTGATTAACGCAATAATCATACCATTTGGTTTAATAAATGAATCTACTCGTTCAATAACTTTCAGCAGTGAAATAAAGGAAAGATCCAGTGTTGCAAGGTCAATGGGCTCCGGGAGTTTTTCCAGGAGCCGCAAATTAGTTTTTTCAAGTAATGTTATGCGCGGGTCGGTGCTTACTTTTTCGTGCACCTGATTGTGTCCTACATCAATGCCATAAATTTTCTGTGCCCCTCGTTGCAACAGGCAGTCGCTAAAACCGCCGGTTGAAATACCTGCATCCATGCACACAAGATTGGTAACATCTATTTTGAACTCTTCAAGTGCAGCTTCAAGCTTGAAGCCAGCACGGCTTACAAATTTTGGCTGTTCTTGATCGAGTACAATATGTACCTCATCATTAAATTGTGCCCCTGCTTTGGTTACCACTACTCCATCAACACTGACTTTACCTTGCATGATAAAGCTTTGCATTTGATTGCGTGTGAGGTGCGGATACTGAGCCAAAGCCAGTGTATCGAGTCTTTTTTTTTCTTGTTTCATAGGAGCACGTAAGAATTATTTCCGTATTTTGTTAGGGTTTGAGGTAGTTGAAGTAGGGCGGTTATCAAGTATGGCTATTAATGATGACTTTTTAAAAAAGTAACGTGAAGCAAGCATTTCTTCTTCTCTTACAATTTTATCAACAGAAAGTACCGCATAAAAATTATCATCAGTGCGAAGAGTAATATAGCCAGTCTTGGCGCTTTCTTTTACTGCATTGCGAAAATCAGTTAATGTTTTTACTTTAACGCCATTTACTTGTTCAATAATTTCACCAGGGCTTAAAATACGTGCCTTAAATGCTTGAGAATTAGGTAAAATATTGGTCACAATCAGCGCTGGTTCATGTTGCTGCTCAATTTTGCCAAATCGTACTAAATCGGGAGCAGCATTTTTGAGCATTAGCACATGGTTGATGGTGAGAGGCATAATGACCATGCCACCAATTACTTCATAATCAATTGCTTCAGCTTCAAATTCTGGGTAAATCATACGGATAGGCGGTAAAAATTTAGGTTCAAATTTGAGGTGAAATTCTTTTCGTTCACCTTTGCGGTAAATAGTAAAAGTAAGAGGGTCGCCTACGTTAAGCCGGTTCAAGAATTCAAATAATGACGCTTTGTCTTCACTCCATGGGACGTCTAGATCACCATACATATCAATACGGTGTCCATTAATTTCGTATAGCATATCATCTTCTTTGATGCCAACGCTTTCAAAGAGGGTGCCTTTAAATACTTTGGCAATATACCAGCCACCATCGCCGGGGTTTTTGAGATACTGTACCATTTCTGGGGTTGCTGCAGTGAAGAGGCAACCAAGGGTTGGCTTGCGGAGGAGTTTAACGTTAGGTAGATCTTTGAGCGCACTTTTTACTTCATTGATTGGGATAATGTATCCAACGTTTTGTGCGCCCGGTACGCCTGCTGAGTTAATTCCTACAACTTCTCCAGCAGTGTTTAGAGCAGGGCCGCCAGAGTTGCCAGGGTTAAGCGGCGCCGTGATTTGAATAAAGCCAGCATTTCCTAAGCGCTCACGACCACTGACAATACCTAATGTGCTTTTTAGTCGGCTTTGTCCTAGTGGATATCCAATTGCTAAGACTTCTTGGGATCGTAAAATATTGTCAGAATCGCCCAAGGCAAGAAAAGGAATTTTAGTTATTTTTGCTTTTATTTTTTCTCTTGCTTCTGGAGTGACGCGTAATAATGCAATATCACGTTCTGGTGCGACTCCAATAATTTCTACATCAAAACGCTCTAGCCCAAATGACGGAATTTGAATTTCGACACTACTTGCTTGTGCAACCACATGGTAGTTTGAAATAATATCTCCATTATCGTTTACAAAAAAACCACTACCAGCACCTTCTCGTTGCTCAGGTGTTTTATATGGCTCAAGTAAGTTAAATTCTGAAACGTGTGCAAACACTTGTACAACAGTATCTTTTACTTTTTTTTGAACATCTAGCCAGGTGTTGCGTAGCTCAGTGGGAGCTATAGGCGTGTGTACAGTAGATTTGAGGTGGTGATTAGTTTTATGAAAAGCATCAAATTGTGCTGCTAAGCGTGATTGATTTTTAATAAGCAGAAGCCCTGTTCCAAGCGCGCAAATAGAGAATATCAGTGACCCACTGATAAATATTTTCTTAGTCAAGTCATTCATACATACATCCTTTTTTAGCGATTATAAATTTCAGTGTACCAAAAATTAATTTTTTGGGGTATGAAATTTAACCCAAAAAAAACGTAAAAAGGTATAAGCAAAATAACTAAGAAATCCCCACAATAAAACATTGATCAATCCCATGGTAACAATAAACGCAAAAACAATACCAGCAATAATGCTATACGTATTGCCTGAAACCTGCTTGAAAGTAGGGAACGGAATTGTGCTTACCATTAGCCATGCAAGCAGCAAGGTGGCTATCAGTAAATATAAGCGCATGCTATTACTAAAATAATAATGCTGGCAAGCAATACTAATGGTTGCTAAGAAACAGCCAGCAATAGTAGTTGTAACCCCACTTGAGTAAATAGTTTGTTGGTTTGCTGTAATATTAAAACGTGCTAACCGCATAATGCCAGCAAGGGCAAAAGTAGCACATCCCATAAATCCAATTGATTCTATTGCAGAAAGTTGCCAAAAATAAATCAGAATGCTTGGTGCTAAGCAAAATGATACAGCATCGCAGAGTGAATCAAGCTGTGTTCCTAATTCACTTGTTATTTTCATGTATCGTGCAATGCGACCATCAAGGCCATCCATCAGCGCCCCAAGCAAGATAAAATAAGAAGCAGCAAGAATATGATCTTGGGCAGCCAATACAATCGCTGTAAATCCAAAAAATCCATTGCCCAAGGTAAAAAGGTTAGGGATAATGCGTAGTCCGCGTTCTATGCCGCGGCGCTTAAAATGTATACGCAGACGTCTTTTTTGACGAGCAAATGTACCATCAACTTTAGTTACAAATCCCATTAAGTAATCCTTAGGACAAGCTAATTGCAGCGAAAAAAATAAGTTACAGCTCCACTTATTTTGCTACACTCACTCGTGCATACTTAATCACTTTACCTTTAAGGGTATATCCTGGCTCAAGTACTTGTACAATGTCTCCATTTTTGTGTTCTGGGCTCTCAACATGCATCAGAGCTTCGTGCAACATGGGGTCAAATGTAGTGGTGTTGCTAATTTCTTCAACGCCAATTTCAGTAAGCTTTTTTTTGGCATTCTTTAAAATAAGCACAAAGCCATCAAGCCATGCTTCCTGGTTTCCGGTTTGTTTTGCCGCATTAATTGCTCGGTCAAGATCATCAATAATAGGCAGCAACCGTTCTACAGCATCTGCTTGTAAGCTTTGGGCAAGGTCCATGCGTTCACGTTCGGTGCGCTTTTTAAAATTTTGAAAATCAGCATTAGTACGGAGGTAAAGCTCTTTGTAGTTAGGTTCGGCTGTTGCAGTAGGAGCTTCTGACTCTACCAATGTTTGCTGAGCAGGGTCTTGATTTGCTGGTGGCGGGGTTGTTTCATCAATAATCATACGTATCTTACAAGTTTGTAGCAAAATGATTGAACTATAAGCACTATTCAGGAGGTGATTATAGCATAAAAACCTATTTTTTCAAAAAAGCCTCTAGTCCCATCTTTTTGCTTCACGGCTATGCCTTCAGTGCGTCATATTCGGCACCGCCATAGATGCTAGCATCAACAGGTGGAAGGCCTAAGCGAGCACGGTTTTCTGCTACCATCGCATTTATGTCAGTAATGGCAGCGGCAGGTACTTGTGCTGATGGTGCAATGCTAAAATCAGTAAGTCCTAAGTTCCTGAGGATTAAGAGCTCAGTGAGAGTAGGATTGTTGCTGAGGTCAAGAGTAGTCAGTTTTGGGATATCTGTTGCCCAAAGGCGAGTTAGAGAAGGGCAGTTGCTCAAGTCAAGGAAAACAAGGTCTTGGTTGGTTGAGGCACAAAGCTGAATGAGTGTAGGAGAAGTGATAGTAAGTCTACAATCTGCGGGAACATTTCTTATTTTTGGCAGCCCATGAGGAAGATTGCACAGCACTAAATCAATGATTAGTTGAGTTAATTCATTAGCGTTTGGTAGTTGTTGCAGGGTTGTGAAGTCTATAATTTCGTTGCGAAGCCCCAAAAAATCTGTTGTTAAAAAATTTGCAAAGATCGCTTTTACATTTACATAAGGATCAAGGTTTTCATCTGTAAGATTATGATTTTGCTGCCACCATACAAAACGGTAAGCCATTTTGGTGAGTTCTTCTCCATCTGTAAGCTCAACAAAAGCAGCGCGAGCCTCGGCTAGTGTTTTGCCAGTAAGGGCGCGTTTTGCTGCATACAAGGCATCTCTAGTGGGTTGTTGCATAGAAATAATTTAGACGATTAATCTGACATTTAAGCTCATCCTTAATTTCTTGATCAGCACCTGCTGCGATAGCGTTTCCTAGCCGCTTGCAGCGGTAAGCAAGGAGTTTTTTTTGACTGTCAAATGGAGTAGTGATGCGACCAGTTGTTTCTCGTGCGCGGAGCATAGAAGCGATATTTTTGCTGGTAGTAGGGCGAGAGAAAGATGCTGTTGCAGGAGCACTAATTGACGCTACTTCATCGTTACTTTCATCATCATTAATCGTGGGGACAACAGAAGCCATTTGAGATGCTGCAGCGCTGGAAGAAGCAGCCTCGGGTTCAACACGAGGTCGTTGCATAGGGCATGCTGGCTGTGCGTCGTAATCAGTATCTGATTCATGTTTTTCTTCTGCACACTCGCGTTTAGCAGCCTGGCATAGGGGAGAGAGCGCAAGGCCAGCGGCCAGGGAAAAAAACATTAGTTTTAGTTTCATAATAATATCGCTTTGTGTTTCTAGGATATTTTTTGGTTATGTTATTTGTGCTGTTAGCTAATGCAGCAGTGGCAATTAGCAGGAGCTATTTCTCTCACAGCTTCCTCATCTTCTGCGTCATCAGCACCGGCCCCGGCATGTCCTGCATCATCAACAGAAGTAAGGCCTGGGTTTTGGAAGGCAAAAAGCCTTGTGAGCGCAGGGCAGTTGCTCAGGTTAAGGGAAGTCAATCCTGGTTCGTCAATGACAACAAAATCTGTGAGACTATTAGAAGAAATAATAAGATTACAATGTTGGGGTAGATTTGTTATCTCTAACGTCGTTTGACTAGAGTTGCATAGTACTAAATCAATCAGCAGCTGAATTAATTCATGCGCATTTTGTAGCATTCGCACATGGTAAAAATTCAATGTGCAGCTATTTCTATAACTTAATACTTTACTAAATCCTGCACATGTTTCTTGTAAATTTACAGTGGGGTCAAGATTTTTTTCTCTTGGATGTTGGAGCCACCAAGCATAACGGTAGGCCATTTTGGTTAATTCGTCTTCATTTGTGAGCTTAATGAAAGCATCTTGTGCATCATTAAGAAGCATTGCTTTAGGTAGCGCAAGAATTGCTCTATTTAAAGTGTTTTTAGTAGCTAATAAGCGGCTGGAAATGCTTGCAGCACTAGAAGCAGCAGCCGTATGGCACAGCGGGGAGAGAGCAAGGCCAGCGGCGAGGGTAAGAATCGTTAATTGTAGTTTCATAATAATCGCCATTTGATTTTCTAGTTCACTTTTTATTCATCATCTTCTGCGTCGTCATCAGCACCGGCAGCAGCATGTCCTGCATCAGTAAGCGGAAGGGCTAAGCGAGCACGGTTTGCTTCTACTATCGCGTTTATATGAGCAATCTCGGCGGTATATATTCTTGTTCTTGGTGCAATCCTAAAATCAGTAAGAGCTGGGTTGTTGTCGACATTAAGAAAAGTGAGCGCATGATTGTTGCTGAGGTCAAGGGCAGTAAGGCTTTGGTTGTTAAAGGCAGAAAGATAAGTGAGGGCAGGGCAGTTGCTGAGATCAAGGGTAGTAAGGCCTGGGTTTTGGTTGGCCAAAAGAATAGTGAGGTGGGCAGAAGTAATAGTAATTTGATGAGAATCTACTGGTATGCTTGCCAATCTTAGGAGCTTCTGGTCAGCCTTGCATAGGACTAAATCAATGAGCAGCTGAGTTAATTGATTAGCCTCTGATAGCCCATGAAAGGGAGCGAAGTTGAGTTTGTTCCTCTCGGTAAATTCTGTAAACACTTCGCTTAAATTTACAACAGGATCAAGATTTTCTTCTGCTGGGTTTTGGAGCCACCAAGCATAACGGTAAGCCATTTTGATCAATTCACCTGCATCTGAAAGCTCCACAAAGATGCCTTTGGCTGCATCGAGCGTTTGTCCAGAGAGAGCGTCTTGTGCTGCATCCAATGCATCTCTAGTGGGTTGTTGTATAGCAAATATTAGACGATTAATCTGCGCTTTGAGCCCATCAATAAATTTTTGGTCAACACCTGCTGTTCTTATAGCGTCTCCTAGCTCTTTGCAGTATCTGGCAAGTAGGCTTTGGTTGCTATCAGATGAAGAAGCTGCATATGCATCTTCGGATACATCACTTGAAAAGGTTGCAGCGCTAGAAGCAGCAGCCTGGCACAGCGGAGAGAGAGCAAGGCCAGCGGCCAAGCTAAGAATCATTAATTGTAATTTCATAATAATCTCGATGTGTGTTGTTAGTTCACTTTTTATTCAATATGTTCTGCGGCATCAGCAGTCGGCAGTCCAAGGCGAGCACGGTTTTCGGCAACCATGTCGTTAATTAAGGCAATAAGTCCTGCAGATACTTGCGTTGCGCCAATCTTGAAATTAGTAAGCAATGGGTTGTAAAAGGCATAAAGGTATTTGAGGGCAGGATTGTTGCTCAGGTTAAGTGCAGCAAGCTCTGAGTTGTTGCCGACCCGAAGCTCCCTTAGTCTAGCATTGTTAGTCACATCAAGTGCCATAAGCCCTGGGTTGTCGTATGCACGAAGGACAGTAAGGGCAGGATTATGGCTTAGGTCAAGAGCAGAAAGCCTTGGGTTTTTGCAAACATTAAGAAAAATGAGAGCAGGGCAGTTGCTGAGATCAAGGTCAGTAAGGACAGGGTTGCAGGAGGCGAGGAGGTGAGTGAGAGCAGGGCAGTTGCTTAGGTCAAGGGTAGTAAGGCCTGGGCTACTGGAGGCTTTAAGGTAAGTGAGGCTGCTGGATGTAATTTTAATGTTACTTTCCGGGGGTAAATTAATTAACGTTAATCTTTGTTGTACTGGGTTGCAGAGTACTAAGTCAATCAGAAGTTGTGCGAGTTTGTGTGCATTTTCTAATCCATGAAGCGGGGTGAAGTTTATGGTAAAATCATTGAATTCATTGAATTTCTCAAGCATGTCTTGCATGTCTATGGCAGGATCAAGATTTTCTGCTCCAGGATTGCGCTGGTACCAGGCAAAGCGGTAGGCCATTTTGGTGAGTTCGTCATCATCTGGCAGCCTTTCAAAGTCATAACGCGCAGCAGCAACTGTTGTGCCAGCAAGCACAGTATTTGCATCGTTCAAGGCAGTTTTGAATGGTGCTTGTTTACCGTCGATCAGTACAGCAATCTGCCGTTTGATCTCATCAATAGTTTTTTGATCAGCGTCTGATCTTAAAGCATCACCAAGCTGCTTGCAGCGGTGAGCAAAAAGGTTTGTTGTGGAACTATAGTGGCAGCGAGCAGGGAGAGTACCGGTTTGGTTTCTGAGAGCTAAGTGCCGAAAGAGATTGTGGGGTGGTTTGAGAAATGTTCTGAATGCGGCAGAGGCGGTATTGTTACTATAAGCTGCTGCTTGTGTGGTATCTGTTCGTTGGCGCGTAGCTCCTTTGCAGGCCGATGCAATAGCAGGACTGACTGTTCGGATAAGCTCTAAGTACTTCTGTGTATTTCTAATAGAATATTTCGCCGTGGTATTCTGTCAAATAATGAGCTACAGGCAGTTAGAATGGCCAAAAAGTGCTTAATTTTTGCCTCCCTTACCCCCCCCCGTTCGTATTTTTTTGGTTGCTGGGGTATATTATTTACAAATATGTATTGTTTGTTGTGATAATAGTGAGGTGTATTATGTTTAGTAGATTGATACTTTATGGGCTATTTGCCTTTCTTCCTCTAGTCTCGTTGCGTAGTATGGGAGACCCTACTGGTGGCGATGAAGGTGAAGTTGAACAGCTTACGTGGTATGGCTACTCGACCGCGCATTTTTTGTCAAATTATTGCTGTGGAGAAGTAGCTGGGTATTGTAACCTATCCAAGACAGATCCAGACTATAAGTTTGCTTATGCTCATGAGGAAAGCTGTTACCCGTGTCAGTATGCGATTACGCCCCAAGCGCTTGAAGAGGCCAAGGCAGGATACAAACAAAAAATTGAGGCGATGAGGCGGGAGCAAGAAAGAGATATGCTTAGTCGTGCTCGTGGTAAAGAGTATGCGAAATTAATGGCATCAGTGCAGCCTCCTGCTGTTGCTGCTAAAGCAAGGCTTGAAAGACTACCCAGGGGCGTTTATGGAGTTGTTGCTAACTATCTGCCGCTAACAGATGTTGTAAGACTTGGGTGTTCTTCAAAAGAAATGCTGAAAAAGTTGAGGGGCTCGGAACAAGATCTTGAAACTACAGCTGCTGCAAAAAAACTTCTAGCAAGAAGCTTATATGCTTATGATGTAGCAGCCATAAGCCCTGTTGAATTGGAGCGACGTGGACTTGTAGCTGATGTTCTTGATCGCTTCGGTTTTCATCGTCAGATTTGTAATGAAAAAGGTCAGTATATCAATTTTATGAATGAAGACCTTTCAGGTTTAACAGCGGCTGCGTTTCAAGAATGGTTGAATGGCTTGAAAAGCTTGTGCGTTAGAGGCATTAATATATTTGAGTTGACTCCGCGTCTTAGTATTGGTGATATGACAGTTTCTCCTGATGCAATTGTAGATGTTGTTTTGCAATATCGCCCAGCTGGAGAGGGTATAAATTTCCAAGATATTGTTTCATGGGAAGTAGTATTTAACAGATCTTATGGAATTAGGAATCTGCGTAAATTTTGTACTGATTTTTTGCGTGTGAGCCCTCATCAACTAGAAGCCTTTTTGGAGGTTTTTTTAGGCAATAAAAAAAATCATTTTTGTGCCAATAGCGGAAAAAGTGCAACGGGTAAAAGCATGCTAGCAATGATTGCAAAATCTCGTGACATACCAGCAGATCTTGCAATCAGGTTGATGGCTTTTTTGATACACAAGGGTGCTCAGATCAATGCTGTTGATCAATATGGGAATACAGCATTAATGGATGCAATCTCTAGCCGTGATCCAGCGATTGTTACTTGGCTGTTGGAGCAGCCAGGTATTAATGTACATAATGACCAGGCTGGAAGTCGCAGAGGAATTACTGGTACGGGTGGCGATTCTGCACTTATACTTGCTATGGTCAAGAAAGCACCACTGGCTATTGTTGAAAAGCTACTGGCGTTAGGTGCTGACGTGCATGCACCAAACCATCATGGACAAAGTGCCTTGACTCTTGCCCAAGGGGGTGCTTATGGATTCCCGCCTGGTTCAAAGCCTAGAATACAACAAGAGGTCAAGGATGCAGTGTTAGCGTATGCAAATATTCCTGTAGCAGCACCAGCTCCTTCATCAGCTAAAAAACCACGGATAGGTTAAGTTGAATAATGAAAGAGGGGGAGGCTTGCAAGCCTCCCCCTCTTTCATTTATAGTTTTTTTCTAGCTCAATCATCATGAACCAGCCGCAGCGGTGCCATCCTACAATACAAGCTACCGCATACGCAAACCATTGGAACGGCTTTGCTTTGTAGTACAGGAGATCGTGCTTAGTTGCTGGGGCGGTAAGCTGCTTAATGGTAACTGGCTGGGTGGCAAGTATTTTTTTGATTTCTCTGAAGGTAAAAGCTTTGGTGCCCAGGCTTTCTTGGTGATGGTACAAGACTTTTTTAAATGAACGAAACGGTTTGCCTTTAAGCAATGCGTGGGTCAAGTATTGGTACAGCGCAAAGAGTGAATTACGGTTATAAATCATAAGCTTGATGGTCCCGCCTGGCTTAGCTACGCGAATAAGCTCTCCCAGCGCTTGTACGGTATTTGGTGAATGGTGAATAACGCCCCAGGAGTAGACTAGATCAAACATATTTGCTTCGTAGGGTACTGCTTCTGCATCGCCAATACGGATTTCTTTAGCTTCTAAGTCATAAAGCATTAAGCGGTGTTGTACGTGTGCAATTGCTTCATCTGTTAAATCGATACCATAGGCAAGAGCGCCTGCGCGTATCCATTGTAAAAAATCAGTGCCAGCTCCTACTCCAACCTCTAAAATGCGTTTACCATAAAAACGGGTAAACTGTGCAAAAGCAAAAATTTCTGGCTCGGTGTTATAGCGAAATTCCTCGATTGCTTCAAAATATTCTTTAGAAAATTTTTTTAAATTAATAAACTCAGTGCCACACGCAGCGGTATTCCAGTATTTTTTTACCTCTTGCTTAAGAGCCAAGTGGTTCATAATGGTCTCCTTTTAGTAGATGTGCGTATAATTGCATGATTTTATCTCGTTGCAGGGGCAATGAAAATGTTACGCTGCAATAATCGTAGCCAGCTTGCCCCATTGTAGTGGATTTGTGCTGGTCAGTTAATAATATTTTTAATGCATTTGCTAAAGTAACTGGATCATTTGATGGTACCAAAAGACCTGTTACATCAGGTATTACCAGTTCATCAAGGGGTGCCACTGCTGTTGCAATAACTGGCTTTTTCATAAATCCTGCTTCAATAATTGGGCGTGCAAAATGCCCAACTGTTGCTGGGAAGACTATGATGTCAGCGCTTGCCATGGCAGCGGGAATTTCCTTAATGGCTCCCAGTAGCGTAATGTTTTTTTGGTGGCGATGTAATAGTGAAATAACAGCTGATTTAAAGCGTGCGGCAGGGGTAAAAAAACGTTTGTGTACGATTTTTTCCGGCATATAGCCAGCAATAAGGAGTTGTGCGGTGGGAATGGTTTCTAACACTTTTTCAAATGCCTGCAGTAAAACGAGGGTGCCTTTTTCTTGTGAGCAGCCCCCGACAAACAAGATGCGTTTTTGAGCTTGTAAGTGGTATTGCTGGCAAAATGCAGTAGGGTCAATCGCATAGTCAAAGCGCTCTACTGGTACGGCATTATAGATAATCGATAGCTTTTTATTTCCTGCCCATGGCTTGCCATCGTGCTGTGAGATGGCGATAATTTTTGTGGCAAATGTTTGTACACACCAGCGAATGAAGGCTTTTCGTATGCCAAAGTACCCATCTGCAAGTGGCTCACGAATGTGCCATACCACTGGAATACGCATTGCCCATGCTGCTGCTGCCCAAGCAATTAAGGAGCTGGTATTGAGATGGACCAATGCTGGTTGTTTGTCCAGATAAAGCCGTGGCGCAATAAACAAGAGTGTTACCAGGGTGTGCCATAGCGCTTTACAGAGATGGGGCATATGATACCAACGTAGCCACCATACTTTGGTGTGTGGGAAATCGTACCAGCCTAGTGGCCCGGTGGTAGGAATGTTATTTTCTTTAAAGAGAGAAAGAGCTGCAGAATCGTGCAAAAAAGCTACCAAGGGTTGGTACAGCTGCCGCGGAAGCTGCTGTACCAAATATAACAGGCTAAGTGGAGCACCACCAAGGCCTGTGCCGTGGTGAATGAAAAGAATTTTTTTCGGTTGTTGCTCCATGCAGGGGCCTACTTACCAAGCACTTGCATCGTGAAGGGTTGATGGAATAGGCTTGCTGTGAGGGGTAGATTCATACGATGAAATATTGTTGCGACCAATGCAGTAATAGGTAATACCAAGAGACTTCATGTCTTCAGGCATAAAGCAGTTGCGCCCATCAAAAATAACCTTGTCTTTTAGTTGTAAAAACTGTGAAGGAATAGCGCTGGTGAATTCTGCCCATTCAGTAAGCAGTACCAAGAAATCAGCATGCTGCAGCACTTGCTGGCTTTGCTCAGCGTAGGTAATAGCATCGCCAAATATTTTTTTAATATTTTCTGTTGCTACTGGATCATAAACAATCACATTCGTACCGTGCTCAAGTAATTTTTTGATAACATCAATTGCAGGTGCGCTGCGTACATCGTCAGTTTCTGGCTTGAAGGCAAGTCCCCAGATGCCTGCTGTTTTGGTTGCTAGTGCTGGGCCATAATGGCTGGTAATGCGATGATTAAACCATACGCGTTGGAGGTGATTGATGTTTTCTACTTCTTTGACTAGCGTCATTTGGTAGTGTTGCTCTATTCCCATGTGGACAAGCGCTGCAACATCTTTTGGAAAGCAACTACCACCGTACCCAATACCAGCATTTAAAAAATGTGGGCCAATGCGGCGATCTTGTGCCATGCCCAGTTTTACTTGCTGAATATCAGCACCGAGTTTATCTGCGAGCTGTGCCAATTGATTCATAAAACTAATACGGGTGGCCAGCATTGCATTAGAGGCATATTTAGTAAGTTCAGCTGATGGCGGCGTCATAACAAGAAACTGTTTATCGCTTGTTAAAAAAGGCTTGTAAAGTTCATACAAAGCTTCTGCTGCTTGTACGGAGCTAACCCCAACGACAACACGGTCAGGCATTAAGAAGTCATTAACGGCATCGCCTTCTTTAAGGAACTCTGGATTTGATACTACATCAAATGGTTCTGCTATAGCACGCTCGGTAAGTTTTGCACAGATAATATTATGCACTTTTTTTGCTGTGCCCACTGGTACCGTTGATTTGTTCACTACGATGGTGTATTGCTGCATATGAGTGCCAATCTCTGCGGCTACCGCTTCAACGTAGGATAAATCTGCTGCACCATTTGGTAAGGATGGAGTACCGACACAAGAAAATACAAAGGCTGGCTTCTGGCTGAGGGCTTCTTGAATGGTACTGACAAAGCTAATAGTTTTTTTTGCTAAAGCATCTTTAACAATTACATCAAGATGTGGCTCATAGAAAGGAATAGCTCCTGCAAGGAGCTGATCAATTTTTTCTTGGTTATTATCGACAATAGTGACAGAGTTACCTTTTTGTGCAAAACATGCACCCGTAACCAGGCCAACATAACCAGCGCCGACTATGGCAATTTTTTTCATCCAGACTCCTTTTTAGGGTTCTATGTGGCTTGTCTTTGTTTTACAATGTCCATCCAGCAGGCATATGTTTGTTCTGCAATTGCTTGATGTGAATATTTAGTACGTGCGTGGGTAAAACCTTGAAATGCAAGTGCCTGCCTTAATCCATCATCTTGCATTAAACTCTTTAATTGGGCAAGTAGTGATTGGGTGTTTTTCTGTTCAAAAATTAATCCAAAAATATCTATAACATGTGGAATTTCTCCGGCATTGCTACCAATAACCGCTACGCCACAAGCCATTGCTTCGATAATGACGTGTCCAAATTGCTCACGCCACTGAGGAGTATCATACGAAGGGAGTACCAAGATATCCATATTATTTAGTAGGCCAGCAACTTGCTCATGTGGCACAGGATCAATAATGAAGCTACGCTCATGCAAGTTGTGGTGCAAAATGGCTTGTTCCAGTTGATCACGCTGGTCGCCCTTGCCAATAAATACTAGGTCCCAATCGGGAAATAGATAGGCAAGATCAGCAAATGCTTCGAGTAGGGTTAAGATTCCTTTTTCAAGCGTAAAACGTCCAATAAAGCCAATACGTTTCTTTCCACTGCGTGGTTGAGGGTTAGGCTTAAAAATATCAGTGTCCACCCCCAATTGAGGCAGAATGTGGATAGGCTTCAAAAATTTCTTTTTTTGTAAAATGATTCCTGCATCATGATTGCCTACAATCGCTCCATGGGCACTTGCTAGGTTTAGTTGTTCAATTGGTTTTAATAATAACTTATAGCGTAGGCTTTCACGTTGCTCCCAATTAATCCAGGTAAAGAACAGGGAGGTAATTTTAGGATTTATCATGCGGCCAATAATATTTGCTTGAGCGTAGCTCACGGCAGCACATCCTTGCTCTACATGAATAATTGCTGGCTTTGCTTGGCGCATAATGCGGAATAGTTGATGGCTCCTATACGAGTACAGAAGCTCATTGCCTGTCTTGCGTGTATCAAGCGAAACAAATCGGCAGTTGGGCAAATAGTATTCGTCAGTAATGTCTGCTACATGCTTAAAGAGAGTAGTAGGCCATACTTTTGGCATGACGACGGTAATATTAAGGTCGGGGTAGAGCTGTGCTAGCACAATCCATTTTTTACGGTTGATGGGTGCTATGTATGTGTGGCCGATTATTACGATGTTCATAGGGTTCCGATAATTGGTCAATGCTTTCAAAATGTTCTGCCAGCTCAGGGTAAGCAGTTATTAATCCCTCTTTAAAGCGAGCATAGATCGTTTTTTTAGAAAACTGTTCTGCAATTAGTTGTTTGGCATTGAATGAGAGAGCTTGTGCGTGATAAGTGTTAGAAAGAATAGTGTGCGCGTGATCTGCCATAGCCGTATCGTCATTAATTGGAACAAGATATCCTGTGGTACCATTGATAACATAATCTGCCGTGCCTCCGCAATCAGTTGAAACAACTGGTAGGCCATAATACATTGCTTCAAGCCCTACAATGCCCAGTCCCTCTTGATAAGAAGTAATGAGCATAAGCTGGCAGCGTTGGTAAAAATGGTGCAAATCTGCCGTGCTCACTTGCCCAGTAAAAACGATATTTTTAAATGAGCTGAAGTCGATAAAAGGGAACAACGTCTCAGCGTCAGGTTTCATGCCAACTATGTAAAGAACAAGGTTGTTATTGCGCTCATAAAGCTGCTGGAAAACCCGTAGCAGCATGCCAATATTTTTGCGTGGATCGCTAAAGCGGCCTACCGCAATTATTGCCTCTTCTTTATGTTCGTCCAGTACTTGATGAGTATTGCTATCAATAGGGTAGCCACAGCGTGACATGATTTCTTTTTTTTTGTTGAGCTTTTTAGCAAAATCTTTTTCGGCATAAGCACTGTATGCCCAAATGTAGGAAGCTTGGTTTAAAATAGTATGCTCAAGCTTATTCATGATGCCGGTGGCACAGTAGTTGATTAAAGCACGTATACCGTGCAATTGCTTGACGCGCTCAGCACGGTCTTCTTGGTATGAGGTTGCTATCCACATAACATACTTTTTATGCAGTAATTGTGCAGGATGTGCGGCAATACATGTGCCACTCACAACGAAAATATAATCAAAATCTTTGAGATATTTTTTCCATGTGCTGCGCGTAAACCAATAATGTCCTGGTTCCCAAAAGCCCCATTGAGCGCCAATCTCAACGCAGTGCATCCCAAAATAGGAAAGTGTTTTTGCGGTAGAGGTGAATTTCAGCTTTTTTAGCCGCATGGCAACGTCTGGGCCAAAGCCGAGGAAGAAGACCGTTGGCTGAAAATAGGCGCTGGCAAATTCATACGCAACTTTCAGGCTCGAGAGTACCCCACCATAGGTGTAGGTATTGCGTAGGGTGAGAATGGCTATACGCGGTTTTTTTATAAGCATAATAGATATTCCTCAGCGTAGAGCAGGGCACTGATTGATATAATGGCGTAGTTGCTTATGCAAGGTGTATTCCTGTGCAGCAACAAAGCTGCGCTCGCTTATTAGCTTTCGTGCCAGAGTGTCATGAAGATAAGTGTTGATCTTTTCTACCAACTCGTCAATGCCTGTGAAGCAGGTAATAGAATAATTTTCTTTAAAGAAGAGTTCTGCTTGTTGTTGTGTGCGTTCTGTTAATAAAAAAGATTTTGTTGCTGGGACCTCGAAGGTGCGCATGTTATGTGCGTGAGCATTTTGGGCGCGTAGAATATTTAAGATGATCTTAGAGCGTTGGTAAATACTGGTCATGCTTTCTTTGTATATCGCATTACCCATTAAAAATTTTTTTATATGTGGTGACTGTGTATGCTCATGCCAGCGGTTTCCCCAGATGCCAAATGAGACGCTTGGCAGGCGCAATATTGCTTTTTCTAGTAGGGCTTCTCGTTCAGGCTCCCACGTGCCGATAAAACAGACATCGACAGTTTTATCGGGTTTGTTTGTACCAAGAAGGAGTTGTTTATCATTATAAATGTTCTCATCATAAGCAAACGGGAATGAGCAGATATGGGGTGAACCAGAAGCCAGGAGCGTAGGCTTAAGGATAGGTGACCATGACAAAAAACAATCAAAGAATGGGAGTGATTTTAAAATGTGCTCTGTTGAGTTGCCGTTCCACAGGACAAACGGATTATCTGGATAAAAATTTACTACGAGCGCACCTGATGCTTTTATTGCTTGTATGCTCTGGGGTGTTAGATATTGGCCCTTGAGAATAAACACAAGTGATGGATTATATTTTTTTACGGCTTGCAAGACTCTGTTGTTTGCGTGGGCAACTGCTAAAGGGCCCGTAATTTTATTGATGAGCGGGGTGTGTTGCAAGGGCCCTTGTGGGGTACAATCAACATATTGCGTATCATAACCAAGTTGCTCGAAGGTTTTATAAAATGATGTTGCGTAGGTGTACACGTTGGGATCGGCGCTGAACTTGCCAACAACCAATATTTTTTTATTCATGGCCAACTAACTGTTTATAAATTGTGAAGACCTGTGTGCCATATGCATCCCAAGAAAAAGCCTGAATGCGCTTGTGTCCGTTAAGACCCATTGTCGCCGCTTCACTACGCTTGTTGTAACACCACAGAATGTGTGTAGTCAGTGCATTAATATCATAAGGATTATAAAGAAGCCCGCTATGCCCATGGGTAACTAAATCTTCTCCGCCTGTGTGGGTGCTGACAATAACGGGTAACCCGCTTGCCATGGCTTCCCCAATTACCATAGCAAGCCCTTCTTGTATTGAAGGCAGTACAAAAGCAGTTGCTTGCTGATACATGCTTCTAAGCGCCTCACGGTTAATGCCGCCAACAAATCGTATGTTACTGCTAAGGGGAAGGTTATGTTTAATGAGTAAAAAATCTTTTTGTAATGCACCCACAATAACCAGTTCCGCTTCATGAAGCGGAAGCTGTGCTTGTTGCCAAGCATGTAGTAAATAATGAAGCCCTTTCTGCAGGCTCACCATACCAACAAATAGTAAGATAAATTTTTTTGGTGCACGTTTTTCTGTGAGTGGTTTAAAAAAGGTGAGATCAACCCCATAGGGCACAACAGCAATTTTGGCAGGGTTGATGCCGCGTTGCAAGAAGCTTTGTTGTACAAATGAAGAAGGAGCCATGATTAAGTCAGCTTCTTGATATTCTAATCGAGCTTGTGCTTGCCGTTTTTCGTTATGACTATTAAGGTTGAGCCCATAGCGTGCGTACTCTTCTTGGATAAGCGCTTTTTGTGTATCTGTATGGCATGAGCCAGTTTCTAAAATAATCTTAGCTCCTTTGTTACGGGCTTGTGTAGCAGAGGTGTGTAAGAAGCCAGACCAGCTCACTAAAAGGTCAACATCCTGTTCTTTTGCCAAACCGTGTGCTACGGCTCGCTCAAAGATTCTGTCTTTAAAACTATTAAACGTAGTGCGATTGATAATGCGCCCTAGGCGCCCTTTTTCAAAAAAAGTATTAAGCAGGCGACATATCTGATTGCAGTTAACCAGTGCCGGAGGTACTTTTTGTGCATCACGAGTGGTATAGTCAAACGTGTAGAGTCGCTGAAGAGCTTGCCGTTTGATAAGCTGTTGCGCTAGCGCATACGCATGAAATCGGCCTCCGGATGCGACAATTACCTTCATGAAACAAATTGCCTAAAGTAAGCGATTGTGTGCTTCAAGCCTGTTGCTAAATCAACTTGTGGCTGCCAGTGTAAGATTTGTTTAGCTAGTGTAATATCTGGCTGGCGTCTGGTGGGGTCGTCTTGAGGTAAGGGCATGGTTATGAGAGGAAGTGGTTTGCCCAGTACAGTGCTGAGTGTTTCAACCAGCTCTTTGAGCGTAAACTCGATAGGGTTACCTAAATTTATAGGACCAGTAATTGAAGCATCGCTGTGCATCATGGCCATGATGCCATTGATTAAATCATCGACATAACAGAATGAGCGCGTTTGCTCTCCCGTTCCATAGAGTGTAATTGGCTCGCCACGTAACGCCTGCATAATAAAGTTACTGATAACGCGACCATCATTGGGATCCATGAGGGGCCCATAGGTATTAAAAATGCGAATGACTTTGATATCAAGATTATGCATGCGTTTGTAATCAAAGAACAATGATTCTGCTACGCGTTTTCCTTCATCGTAGCATGCTCGGGGGCCAGTAGTGTGCACATTGCCCCAGTATGATTCAGTTTGTGGGTGTTGCAGCGGGTTGCCGTATACCTCGCTTGTCGATGCTTGCATAATGCGGGCATTATTTTTATGAGCAAGCTCAAGCATGTTGAGAGTGCCTATAAAATTAGTTTTGGCGGTGAAAATAGGGTCTTTTTGATAATGCGGTGGCGATGCTGGACAAGCGAAATTAAAAAGCCAATCACACGTAAAATTAAGTGGCTGAATAATATCGTGTTGTACGAAATTGAATTGCGGGTATGTTTGTAAGGCTTCGAGATTGCGCAGGCTGCCGGTGTATAAATTATCAACGCCGGTTACATCAAATCCATCGGCTACTAACCGCTTGCACAAATTGCTTCCTAAAAAACCAGCTGCGCCGGTTACCAAAACTTTTTTACTCATAATATTCCTAGCTAGAGGGTACTATGTGAAACTAGTCTAGGATTACACTTTTTTCTAGGATAATTTTATATACTTGTGCAAGAACGGGTGCGAGGAGTGATTTGATTTTGTTAAGATCATCTAATGCAATCAGACCCCCTTCATCAGTTTCATGACGGTCCGGGTCAGTCGCATAACATTGCGTAAGGCTTTCTGTCCTATCATTTATCGCTCGTGGAGGGATTTGCCAGCAGCCCCCAATGATATGTATAGCAATATTTCCTTTCTCATGCATCATTAAAAAGCTTACTCGTAGCGTTGGTTCATATTTTTTATTATTGCATAGGAATGGCTGTGATGAGACAAATTCAGAGGCTATAAAATGAGTTGGCTTGTGCTTTCGCCAGTACCCAATGCTTTTTTCTTCATACGGGGCGTAAGACTGAGTTCCAAACATATGCTGTAAGTGTGCATCAAGATTCTCTGCGGTTGTAACCCCAACCCCAATAGCGCGGAGCATGTTTAGTGGTTTGATGATTAATTTTTCAACTGATCCAAGGTCAGCTAGAATTTTTTGTGCGAGTGTTTTGGTGTATGTTGCAGGATAAATAGCATATCGAGGAATAAAATTATGCAATCCTGCTTCTTCAAATAGTCTGTAAGTAGCCGCCTTGCTGGAAAAATAATTACTATTGCTATTCAGAAGCATGAAGCATGGATATTTTTTTTTAAACATTTTACATGGTTCATCTGATCGTGGTGTACGTCTTCCAATGCGATGTATGACAATCCCTTTGTGTTCAGCAATTGTCTTTGGCTTGGGAATGGTGGTTATATCTGGAAATAGTGGCGACTGATGGTGTATCAAATCATCAAAAGTGCTCTGCTTTTTGCTTGTAATCTGTTCAAAATAAGTGAAGTTTGCGTGTGGGCTGTTGCCTACTAGCCAGACAGGAATGGAATATTTTTTAAGTATATGAGCGACGATATTCCAGTATGGTGATATTTGTCTATGTATTTTGTTGTTTATGTATATTTGATGTTCGCGCAGTCCGCTGTAGGGTCCTGCTCCACATTCAATTATTTTAAAATTTCCTTGATTATATTTAATATCTGCTACTGCAAAGGTAATGTCTGCGGGTGCATTAACAAGCTTTTGATCGAATGTAATTAAAGTAGGCTCTGATGCAACAGCTAGATCCTCTGCTGAGAGTACGCTAGTTTGTGGAATACTGAAAAGAGTCTTGTAGAGATAGATGGAGAATATAATTAGTTTAAAAAAAATCATAGCTTAGTCTTGTCGTGTTAATTGTTTAATAAGAAGCGTTTTATATAATTGAGCAAGGACTGGTGCTACTGCATTTTTCATAGTTTTAAGATCTTTTTTTTGATTAAAATTCGAGCTTTTTGTAGCATGCGTGTTGGGTTGGTGATGTAGCGGTCAGTTAAGCTTGCTGTTTCATCATATAAATGAGTAGGCGGTATTTTTCAGATTCCTCCCGTAATATTAAGGGTTATTTTTCTTTGTTCGTGTGTCATTAAGAATATAATACGCATAGTTGGTTCGTATGTTTTATCGTAGTGTACAATCGGTTGAGAATGGACAAATTCACTGACTAGGAAAAGAGACTCTTTCTTTTTTCGCCAGTAGCCAATACTGTCTGCATCAGTCGCAGCAACTGGCTCGCTGCCAAACATATATTTTAGGTAGGCATCAAGGTTTTCTCTGCTAGTTAATCCCACGCCGAGGGCAAACGTTTGGGCGAGTGGTTTGATGACGTACTTTTTTTCTGCCCCTAGATCATGTTTAATTTGCTCTGCAAGGTTATTTTCGTATTGTGCTGGATACATGGCATAACGCGGAATGTAATTACTGAGCCCTGCTGCTTCAAAAAGTTTATAACTAGTATCTTTACCAAAAAAATAAGCATTGCTCTGAGCATTAATGAGTAAATAAGCCGGGTTGTCAGTTTTGAATTTATCAAACGCCTTTATCTTTTGTTTGTTTCTATCACTTGCTCTGTACAGAATAATGCCAAGGTGATCACCTATTTTTGTTGGCTTTTTAATAGCCTTGGGATGCAATGAGAGGCTACTTTGCAAAGCTTCTATCGATGAAAAGTGTGTATGTTCCCTAAAGTGTTCAAAAGGTTTAAATGGAGCGCGACCTACAAAAAAAACAGGGATTGAATAGGTTTTGAGTATGTGTTCAATAATGTCCCAATAAGGCCCAATTAATAGATGCTGATGATTATTGATAAAAACCGGGTGGGTGGCAGGAGAGCTTGTGGGCCCGTTGCCACATTCAATAATTTTAAATTGCCCCCGATCGTACTTCAGGTCAGCTGTGCCGAATGTTATATCTGCTGGAGCGTTTAGTAGCTTCGCGTCAAATAGTGTCAAAGTGGGAATCGAAGCAGCCGCAAGATCTTTAGATGAAAGTACAGTTGTTTGGTTGCTATAGAGAAAGGGTGCATAGAATATGATTAGCACTATAATTGTAGCAAGGTGTTGCATAAAAAGCCTTTATTGACAGTGAGGGAACCCCCTTTTGTATAACCATATTTCTAGGAATTTACTATGAATGATACAAATACTAATTTGCAAGTTATTAAAGATGCCGCAAAAGCATTTGTTGCTGAGCGAGATTGGGCACAGTTCCATCATCCTAAAGATTTAGCAATGGATCTTTCATGCGAAGCTGCAGAATTAATGGAACTATTTTTATGGGCATCTAATAGCGATATTGAACAGCGATATAAAGAAGATGCACACTACAGAGAGCGCATTGCAGAGGAAATGGGGGATGTGATTTTTGCGATTGCTAAGTTAGCAAACTGTCTTGATTGTGACTTGGCAACCGTGTTTTTCGAAAAATTAAAAAAGACAGCCACCAAGTACAAAGTTGAAGAGTGCAAGGGTTCTTACACTAAAAAATAGGTGCTTGTTTCTCAACTGCCAGCAACTTTTTCTGAGTTACTATGTGAAAGCAATGCACCTGTGCAACGCTGCTGCATGTTTTATGCACGCTTGCAATATTGCTTTTTTTGTCATCAAAAAATAAAACACGCTTAGGCGTCATCGCTGTATGCTTTAAAAATGCCAATAAGACCGGACCTTTTGCATGATGAGCGCTTAGGATAATTCCCTTAAAAAAGCTAGGATGAGGCTTGGGGATTTGTGTCAGCAAGAATGCATGATTTTTCTGTTCAAATGTGAAAAAAAAACCTAACTGAGCAAGTGTGTTAAAGCGCCACTCTTCCATACTTTTGATAACCCCAAAATTACCTGTACGTGCGTGTGAAAGAGC
Source organism: uncultured bacterium (assembly GCA_903825355.1). Taxonomy (GTDB): domain Bacteria; phylum Babelota; class Babeliae; order Babelales; family RVW-14; genus CAIKAH01. Next base: position 91,471 of record CAIKAH010000002.1, read on the forward strand.
AATGACAGGCACCCTGTTTTTTTGCAAATCATTCAATACTGTCGGTAATTCGGCATCTAACGCGTAAAACGTACGTTGTTGTAGTTGGATATCAAGGGGCTTATTAATGAATTGTTTAGAAAGTCTTGGGTAGTAGGTTAATGTTTCATCAATATCGCATACAATCAGATCACTGGCGTTTAAGTCATTAAATTGTGCAAGCCCTTCCCGAACAGAAGATACCTGCTTAATGCTTGCGTTAAGGGGGTTTGCTAGACATAAAACTATAATAGAGTGAGTGAATAGTGGAACTATTAATTTGGTTAATTGCATAGACTCTCCTTCTTCTTGTTTATGAGTCTGCCATAAGGGAGAAAATATGCTAGCAAGGATTTGTATGAAAAGAATGACCATGCTGTATGGATTGTTTATTTGCTGCTTAGGATTTATGCAGGAAGTAAAAGCAACACGGCCATTTTCGTTGTTATTAGTTTCGTCTTTTTATGGCGGCAGCTATCAAGGGCTTACAGGAGTAGACCGCTATGTATTTAATTATGCAAAACTTCTTCAAAAGAAGAAGATTCCGGTTACCGTGTTAGTGCAGCACGGAACAGTTATGAAGCAGATGCTTTGTCAGGCCGGTATTCCATGTTTTTCTTGGGGCTTTTTTAGTAAAAAACGATCAGCCCATCAGGCACTACGTGGTTTGTTGGATCAAATTATAGCGGAGCGTGGTATAACGCATATCCATTGCAATATGTTATCGGAATTGCACGCCGTTCATGCCGCTATAAAAAAATATAACATACCGCTCTTTTATACCCATCATTATCAGTATGGCTTTCCTTTACAGGAGTATTCATTTCTTAAAGGAGTATGTGTAGTTGATACATTATTAGTAGCAAAATTAACATGTGATTTGGTTGAAAGCCAGTCTAATCCCAGTAAGCGGCAACGATCGATGCGCAGCAAGCAGAGACCTATCGTGAAATTTATACCCCCCATGCTTGATGAAGATCGATTGATTGAACAAACGGCTGTGATGTCTAAGGAGTGTGTGGCTACTGTTCCTACAATTGTTACCGTAGGCAATATGTACAATGATATGACGTCAAAAAATTATCCACTGTTGATTGAAGCAGTGCACCGGCTTATTAATTATTATAAGCAGCCCTGTAAGGTGCTTATCGTGGGCGATGGGCCAACGAGAAAAAGGGTAGAAACATTAATTACTAAAAAACACCTTTCTGATTACATTACTTTGCTTGGTCGTCGCTCAGATGTGCCGGCAATTTTAGCTGCTGCTGACGTAGTTGTCCTGACTAGTAAGCATGAGGGCTTTGGTATGGTGCTAGCAGAGGCTAATATGGTTGGAAAGCCCGTAGTTGGCCCTCGAGATACTGGGGTTGAGGGGGTGATTGCTGACGGTATTAATGGTTTTTTATTTGACAATGGTGATGCTGATGATTTTTGTAAAAAATGTCTCATGCTCTTTGATAATCAAGCAGAACGCCTAGCAATGGGTATGCGTGCAAAAGTATATGCAGCGCAGCATTTTTCCAGTGATATTATTTTGCAGCAATTATTACAACTGTATGACGTTGCTAAAGAAGTCTAGGTGCTTAGGCATGGTAGAGGACCGTCATGCATTTTAGCTCAGGACAGTCCTCTAAGGGATTCTCAGAATTAGGCATCGTCTTTAGGCATCGTCAGCACCGGCACCGGCATGTCCTGCAGCATCAACAGGCGGCAGGCCTAAGCGAGTACGGTTTGCTGCAACCATTGTGTTTATCGCAGTAATGGTGGCGGCAGATACTTGTGTTGCTTGTGAAATCTTAAAATCAGTAAGGCTTAGGTTGTTGCTGGCATAAAGCTCAGTTAGGGCAGGGCAGTTACTGAGGTTAAGGGCAGTAAGGCTAGGGTTGTTGTTGGCAGAAAGCCAAGTTAGTTGAGGGCAGTTCCTAAGGTCAAGAGAAGAAAGCCTTTGGTTGTGCTTGGCATAAAGCTCAGTTAGCGCAGGGCAGTTGCTAAGGTCAA
>CAIKAH010000003.1 GCA_903825355.1 uncultured bacterium
AAACACCCCGGTAATGAGCACACACCGCAGGTTTTCTTCTGCCGGCTTGAGCTGGCTATACAAATCGCTCAGCTCTTTATGAATCTCTTTGCGTCGCTCAACATCATCAATCACGTCCAAGAGCGGCTTATCGTATTCATCGATAACCACAACCACGTTTTGGCCATAAAGCGCTTTTGCTTTTTCAATTAATTGGTTGAACATTGTTGATGGCGCTGCTAGATCTACGTGCCCAACGCCAAGGGCTGTTGCATTCGATTGCAAAAGATTAACTATTTTTGTTCGCACATCAAAAACGGTACTTGTCTTACCAGCAGCTGAGCTCATATCCAACCGAATAACCGGATATTTGATCCACTCCCACGAGCTTTGGTCAATCCAGAGGCCTTTGAACAGCTCGCGGTTGCCTGAAAACAGCTCAGCCAAGGTTGAACAGAGCAGCGATTTACCAAAACGGCGTGGCCTAGCTAGAAAGAAGTAGATGCCTTGACCAAAAATGTCGTATATGTGTTTTGTCTTATCAACATAAACACCACCATCTTGCCGAATAGTTTTAAATTCTTTTAGGTCTATACAAATTTTTTGCATTCCATACGCTCCTGGCTACACCCACTCACGGTTACTCCTAGCCAAGTCTACCATACTTTTGCCCATGGCCAAAACCTGCAGAACGTAGCAACCACTAGCCTAGGGCTTCCCACACCACCTCAGCAACTGACCTTGTTTCCGTATTGACGGCAATACCAACGGCATAAAGATGTTTGCCAGTATGCTTGAATTTTGCTGGGTACTCTTTTTCTTTAATCTGCGCCATAGCAACTGCTGCTGGCTGGTCCATCTTCAGCTCAACAACATAGACCATATCTTCAACCTCAAGCACCATGTCAATGCGCCCGCGGTTGGTGTGCTCTTCTGTTGTCACCCGCACGCCGCAGGCAGTAAAAAGTATGGTAAAGATGATCTGATACATGTTTTCTCGCGCTGGCCTTTCATCACCCTTTGGCAGTAAGGTGTATGAAACATTGGCAAGCGCATCATTCAGCAGCTCCTGCAGCTGGTCTAGCTGCTGATCGCACAAGGCATTTTGGAGTTCAAAAACCAATCTGCTAACGGTTGTATTTTGCAAATTCATCACTTCGGGCAAGAGCGCCTCAGAAAATGCTGTTGCTACCGAAGCATTAGGAAAATCAAGACTAAGCATGGTCCTAAGTGAACTACCAGCACAGCCCTTCATGGTCAGATAGCCTGCGTAGTAAAGCAGCAAGCCTGTTGATAGGTCATCTGGCGAGCACGATTGCTCCAGCAACCTAAAGTTAACCAGCAGCTGGCTTGGGGTAAGCGCTTGCAGCCTTTCTGCTGCCAATTTTTTAATTAAAGCTGTTGGGGTGCCTGAGGCAAACCATTTATCAAGCAGCTGCTGCTTGGCAAATACGTAATTGATGGCAAATGAGTTATATACCCCACCAAACAATGTTTTGGTATCGATATCAACCCCAAAGTTATAACCGTTATACTTTGCTTGCAACTGCGCCATCATCTCGTCAACAGACAGCCTGTTTTTTGCGGCCAAGGCCGCCAAGTGCTCTGCAAAAAAATGCCTCATCTCGTCTTCGGTGTACCCTACCAGCGCAGCAGCATTCGGGTCGAAGGTGATGTCGTTCAGGTTATTCAAGCCAGAAAATATTGAGGTTTGCGTGAACTTAAACACCCCGGTAATGAGC
>CAIKAH010000004.1 GCA_903825355.1 uncultured bacterium
AAACCCATCAATTAAACTTTTACCTATGAACTCATCTTATCCAAAGCATTATTAATGTCAAATGGTAATAATATATAAAAAGAAATATTATAAAAAAGGTTTTTTTGAATTAAAGTTTTTCTTGTGACATTTTGATTGCTTTCCTCCAAGGTGTTAATCGGGTGGGCCCAGCGGAATGGGCAAGATAGTTTTAGCCTAGCGCACTCGTTTTGGAATAAAAACCGCCATTTTTTACAAAATAATGCATAGGCAAAGTTCCCTTTGGGTAATAAAATCGATGTTTTTGTTTTTAAACCGACGCTTTGGCTGGTCATAGCGGGGGAGGAGGGGTTAAAAAAAGGGGTTTGGTGTTAAAAGAGCGGTTTGAATGACAAAAAGATGTTAAAAATAACAAAGGGCCAGGCGTACGCCTGGCCCTTTGAGAAAAACTAAATGTATAAGGTCTTAGCTGCGTTCTACACCACAGGCTTCGCATTGTGGCATAACGGGATCATTTATACAGGTACAAATGTCACAAGTCCATGAGTCTGCGCCTCTAGCAACTACCGGGTGTGCTGCAGGGGCACCGTAGCCACCAACTGCGCCACCAGCTGTGCGTGGTGCGGGGGCAGGCAGTGCAATAGGAGCAGGAACGGTAGCTCTTGGGGCAATAATTGGTCTTTCGGTTACTATCTCGAATTCCCAACATTTTGCGCACTTTTCTTGATCGATTGCATTTAGATGACCACAAGCTTTGACTGGGCATTTCCAGGTGGCTGTAGGTGCAACTACTGGATGCGCTGCAGGGGTACCGTAACCACCAACTGCGCCACCAGCTGTGCGTGGTGCGTGAGCAGGCGCGGCTAGAGGCCGGGCGACTCGTTTGCCTCTCCGATTCATACAGTCTCTGCAATGATCTGCAAATTTTCCTTGCTCTTTGTGACATTCTGGGCAGTGCCAATCTGTTTGTTCAATAGCGGGGGCAGGGATAGCTGCAGAAGCGTATGTTGCCGCTGCGGTTGCTGCTCGTCGTCGTTCGCCTTCTTCATGGGTGCGGCGACTATTTTCTAGAGCTCTTCTTAGTAGTTCATCTTCATCTACTGCTGCACGGCTGGCTGCTAGAATTTCTGCTGGAATTTCATCATCTGCAAAACCAGCACCATGACCATAAGCACCTGCTACAACTGGAGCAGCTGGGGCAATAGGCCTCTGCGTGGTCCTAGCTTCTTCTTCTCTCATATTAGTGATAAGCCGCGTGACAGCAGCTACCTTCTCAACTTGGCCATTTCTTGCAGCCTCTGCTGCGATTTGCAAAAGTTCATCGGCATTAAAATCCCATAGTGCTGCTTCCGGTATTTCATTGCCAGCACGTATTTCTCTTAATATGGCGTGTAGTTTTGCTGCACCTGCTGGAGGCCTTAGTGCTGGTGTTGCTGGAGCAGTTATTTTTGGCGGAGTGAGCTGCAAAGCATCTAAGGTTTCTTGGTTACAGTTAGGACAATTGTTCTTTCCTTTTGCTTTCCATTCTGTAAGACATTCATAGCAAAAAATGTGTTGACAGGGTGTTGTAACAGCATTGGTTGCTGGTTCGATGCAAATCGAGCACTCATTTTGAGCTGGTGCTGATGCTTGGGCAACGCCTGTTGCCATGCACACCACGGCCACTAGGCTTAAGAATAAATTCGTTGTATTCATGATTTTCTCCATTTAGGGGTGTATTTTTTATAGTCAGGCCATTTTGGCTAGTTCTTACTTCTAGAATATAGTTATAATTTTCAATTTGTCAATATAAACAAGATGCCTGGTGTTTTTATATAAAAAAAGGACCTGTTAATCGATTAAAACGATAACAGGTCCTTTTTTGAAATGTTATGGATAGCCATGACGCTACATAACGGTGCTCCTTTGTTCACATTCCCAATAACGAGTTACTTCTGGTTGATAGTGCTGAAAAGGTGCTGCTCCAGGAGTCATTACAGACTCATAAGCAGAACTTTCTGCAACAATTGTTGAGGGCTTGGCTTGCGCTGTTGCCTTAACAATCGGCTTTATCTCCCGTCCCGTATCTCTCGTCATATGGGTACATTCACCACTGTCCTTCTTCTTTCCTTCCGCTACCACTGCCGGTACCTCAGACATTACAGTCAATGGTACATGCTGTGAGAACGAACATGAAGAAAGCATCAGCAATATAAGCTTCAGCTTTAGACGTTTGGTTACTGTCATTCGACCTCTCCTTTCGCTTAAAACAATATGGCCTTGATGAACGAGCATTTCATGTTTTTAATCATAGCACGAAAAAATAAAAATTACAAATAGAAAAATCAAATAAATACTAAAAAGTGGCTTTTTCATTAAAAAAGCGTAGTTCAATGGTCTGCTATCACGAGTTGCTCATCCTAAATTAATCTTTTCATCTAGGCCTTTTTTGGCTGTAAGGTTCATGTTTTTTTGTAAAAAGGTATTTTGTACCGCCTTATACCGTCGGCTACCAGGATAAGCAGAATCACGAGGGGTGAGATGAAATGTTAATGCTGAAGCATAAGCCTGAGGGAGAGTCTTTTTTGCACAGCGTTTGTTATAGGTCTTTAAGTAAAAAATAAGCGCAGCAAAAAACAGCAGTAAGAAGCACGACAATCTTCTTGCTACTGTTGGAATAAAAAGCTGAACAAATTTTTATGAAATAAAAGGACTGTTGAAAGCGCGTAGCGCTTCAAGCGTGTTTACTTCAGTAACTTGTTTATTGTTAACCAGCAGCATACGATCAACATTTTGTAAAATGCTTGGTCTGTGTGACACGATGATAACTGTTTTGTTGCCACGTAAGGTTTCAATCGTTTGGCGAATCATTGTCTCAGATTCATCATCAAGTGATGACGTTGCTTCATCAAAGATAAAAATTTCAGGATTTTTTAGTAAAGCACGTGCAATAGTTAGGCGCTGTTTTTGTCCTCCGGAGAGCTGTCCTCCATTTTCTCCAACAACGGTATCGTAGCCGTTTGGCAGTTGCCGAATAAACTCATCAGCATGTGCAGCGTTGCAAGCACGTACAATATCTTCCCGCGATGCTGTTGCTTTTGAGTAAGCAACATTATTTGCTACTGTATCGTTAAACAAAAAGGTACGTTGACCAACATATCCAATGTTGTTGCGTAAACTTTCAAAAGAGGCTTTAGTAATAGGCTTCCCATCAATAAAAATGTTCCCTTCGTGCGGAACACTAAAGCCGAGGAGGAGATCGCACAAGGTGCTTTTGCCTGCACCGGATGGGCCAATAATGCCAATAAAATCACCTTTGCGGATAGAAAACGAAACGTTTTCCATGACCGAATTCTGCGCTCCTTCATACGAAAAAGATACTTCTTGAAAAGTGATGATATCGTGAAAAGGAAGCAGGGTTATCGTACGGTTCTGTGTTGCTGGAAATAGCTTATCAGTTAGGGTAAAAATACGTTCAGCGGCTGCAAGACCGTATTGCACGTCAGAATATACATTTACCATTTTTTTTAGCGGAACATATGCTAGCAGTACTGCAGCAATAAATGAGGTCAGTTGCCCCGCTGTGATGACGCCACTCAGCACTTGATGTGCTGCGACATAAAAAATAACGCTGCATCCTAAAATCGCAATTGCCTCAATAATGGCAGGGAGTGCACACTCAATGTTGGCGCTTACCATTATGGCATCAAAGCAATGCTGTAGCCTATTTTTAAATCTATTCTCCTCGGTTTTTTCAGCGTTAAATGCTTTAATTTCGCGAATCCCGACAAATACTTCTTGTAGCAGCGAGCTGATCATGCCGAGCTGTGTTTGAATAGAAATTGAGGCATTCTTACGTGCACGACCTAGATTTCTGATGGTGATTGCCATAAGCGGTCCAATAATGATCATCAAAAGGCCAAGGGTTTTATTTTGGTAGATGGCAAATCCAACAAGGCAAGTTGCTTCAAAAAAACTGCGGATCCCATCTTTAATAGCCGAGGTGGCAGCCTGTTGTACCATTTGTACATCGTTTAAAAAATGTGACATAAGCATGCCAGTAGGATTTTTTTGAAAAAAAGAAAGTGGATAGTTAATCAGTTTGGAAAAAATATCGTGACGTAAGTCATTAATAACTCTGTTATTTACCCAGTGCATGGTGTAGCTGGAAAGGTACATAAAGAGCCCTTTAAGAAAAAAGACCAAAATAAACAAGAGAATAAAGGGAATAATTAAGTTGTTGTAACGCTTAATAAAAACTTCATCAACCGTGTGCTTAAGAACGTAGGTTGGCGCGGCAGAAATAATCCCAAAGAGCGTTGCGCTGATAAGAGAGAACGTTAATGTTTTCCAATATGGCTTTGTGTAGCGCAATACGCGCATTAATGTGTTCATAAAAAAATATAAAAAGTAATGGGTGATTTATTGCTTGTGATTGTAGCACAAATGCTCTTGATCAGCTAACAAATATCGCAAACAAAAAAGGGCAATGGTTTTAGCATCGCCCTGAAACATAGTAGCTTGATTAATCAAGCTACTTAATTTTATAAATCTTATGTTTGCCAACTTTAATTATCATACCTGCTTGTGGCGTGATAGTTGTTTTAAAATCAGTCACCGTTTGTTGATCGACATCAACGGCTTTTGATTCAATAAGGCGCTTTGCATCTGATGAGCTGCTAACGCCACCAAGGTGCTTGAGCACGTCGACAATCCACACAGCAGAACCAATAAACAATGAGCAATCAACTTCTGTGGCGGCGCTGTAGTCGTGTTTTTGGAACAATGATTCAAACTGCTCTTGCGCTTTAGTTGCTTCGGCAGTAGACCAAAAGCGACTAACCAGTAGATGTGCCATATCTTTTTTGACTTTCATAGGATGTAGCGTCCCGGCAGCAACAGCAGCCTGCATGGTAGTAATTTCAGTTTCAAGCTTGTTGCCAAGCAGTAGCAAGTAGCGCCACATGAGTGTATCTGAAACTGACATCAATTTGCCATAAGCTGTTTCTGCTGGTTCCCAGAGTCCTACATAATTGCCATAGCTTTTTGACATTTTTTGTACGCCATCAAGCCCTTCAAGTAAGGGCATGGTAAGAATGCATTGTGGCTCTTGTCCGTAATGTTCTTGCAAATGCCGACCCATGAGTAGGTTAAAGGTTTGATCAGTGCCGCCCAGTTCAACGTCAGCTTCAAGCGCCACTGAATCGTACCCTTGCATGAGCGGGTACAGGAGCTCGTGCATACTGATAGGTGTTTTTTCGGCAAGGCGCTTAGAAAAATCTTCTCGTTCAATAATCTGCGCGACGGTTACTTTAGCGCATAGCTTAATCAAATCAGCAAAAGTTAATTGTGAAAGCCATTCCGAATTGTAACGGACGGTTGTTTTTTCAGGGTCAAGAATTTTGGTTACTTGGTGAAAATAGGTTTTTGCATTCTTTTCAATTTCTTCAGCCGTAAGCGGTGGACGTGCTTTTGATCGGCCTGTTGGGTCGCCAATACGGGTGGTGTAATCCCCAATCAGGAAGGTTATGTTATGTCCTAGGTCTTGAAACTGGCGCATTTTGCATAATACTATCGCGTGTCCGAGGTGTAAATCCGGCGCTGTTGGGTCCATGCCAAGTTTGATGTGCAAGGGCTTATTTTTATTTAATTTTTTAATAAAAGCGTCAAGCGGCACAATGCTGCTGGTGCCGCTTTGTAAGATCTCGAGTGCTTTTTCTGCTTGAATATTCATTGTTTATTTCCTAGGGGCCGCTTTTTCACCCCTTCGGGGTGCCCATTCGACAGGCTCAGGGTGAGCGACAGGTAACTATTTTTCAAAAATTCACAAATGGTAAGAAACAAAACCGCTCCTGGGGAGCTTGTCGAACCATGCCTCCGTAGGAGGTAGAAGAGCGGGGAATGTTATACCTTAAAAAAAGATGGTGAAGAAGAAGTGTTTAATAACCCCCGAAATTGCATGCAAGCTGCCAAAAAAAACATTACTGATTCCCGGCGCAAAAAAGAGCACAAGAATAATAAAAAAAGAATATTCTTCAAGCCACTGCACGATATACTGCAGACTATATGGCAGCACAAAACGTAACATCTTTCCCCCATCAAATGGTGGGATGGGTATCAGGTCGATAACCCCAAAAAAAATAGCAATACTGATGAGTGTTTTGAAAATTTCTAAAAAACTCATCAGTGCATAGGGCGCAATGGAAAGGTTCAATATAATTTTGAGTAACCCAACGCTCATGAACGCTAAGAAAAAGTTTGCAAAGGGGCCTGCAAGGCTTGTAACAATACCACCAAGGCGGTAGCGTCTAAACCGTGCTTCGTCGACCTGTACTGGGTATGTCCAGCGAACACCCATGATAATGAGCATCATTAAAAGCACCGTACGGGGAACGGCGCCTGAAAAAAAGCTAGCCATAATAAAAAATACACCAAGAATGGTTAGCAGTCCTACCAGGTCAACATGCGCTAGGGGGTTAATACTAAGAAAGCCATCTTCTTCTGCGGTGGTGTCGCCCATGAGTTTAGCAAAAAGGGCCTGAATAAATCCGCGCCACGTAAAAAGAAGCAAAAATACTGGTAGTAAAATAACGACTTCACTCAGTGCTGCAAGCACTTGGCTTTGTGAGCCGAGTGAAGAGCTGGTCGCTGAAAAAGTATCCATGTCCACGGTTGGCTCCTTGAGTTATTTTGATTTTGGTTTGCCGCGTCGTAGCTGCCTCATAGAGGCTAAACGTAGACGGGTAATGCCTGAAAGGATAAAATATCTTTACAGAAGGGTCAATTGAAGATTTAAGGTCCCTGCCTTCAGCACCCTTAAAGGGTTGTTTTTATAATCCTGCCCTGCGGGGCACCCTTCGATCAAGCCTATGCCCTCCGTTTTTGTGATCAATCGCTATCGTAGCGAATTTTTGAGATCCCCATAAAAATTTTTTAGACCAAATTAATTTTCGGATAAGCTCTTAGCCTAGAATCCCTGGACTGGCACCTGCCTCGAGAAGTATGCCTCTAAGCCTGTCAGTAATTGCTTCTTTTCTTAAAGTATTAAGCAGATTCAGTGCCGTCTTTCCTTCCTTGTCTTTAGTCTCTAGAAATATTTTATGGATCTCTGGGGTGTTGTGTTCTTTGCTCCATTCGCAGAGTGTTCTAAGGACCTCTTCATTGGTATGCAGGCAGGCAATGTGTAAGGATGTTCTGCCTGTCAGCACTGCAGGGACGGCGATGAATGAAGGGTCAATAAGAAGGTCCAGAAGAAATGTCAAGAACTCACGGTTGCCATTTGCTACAGCAAAATGGAAAGGAGCCAAGCCATGAATGGGGTCTGGAACCGAACCATCACAACTAGATTTGAGTAAATCAGTTTCAGGGTTTACTGGTGGCCAATCAACAGGATCTGATGGTGTTGTGTACAAGTATTTAAGCATATCTTTAGGTCGTTTTGCGTGCCACCGTGCTATACGGTTGCGATTTCTTCTCGTGCATTCGTGATCATAGCATTCGGTATCACTACTCGCATTACATTTGAGGCTCCCTTTCTCGCATGCAAGGTATACGTTTGGCAGAGTAAAAATGGTTTCTGCAAGGTCAACAAGTCCATTCTTGCTGGCTAATGCTGAGGCCGTGTTGGCTGTAGAATTACGTATTAATACATCCGCACCTTCATCCATAAGCAGTTTTGCAATATCCTGTTGGCGCGATTGGTCATTTTCAGGGTTGAGGCAGAGCATATGAAGGGCAGTAAAATGTTTTTGTGTGATCGCTTTAATTAGCGCGGAAAATGTTGCCTGGCCTTGTGTTTTAGTATGAGAAATGATAACGGTGGCTGTTTCTAGCGCGCCGTATTTGCAGGCAATATGCAAAGCTGTCGGTTTTCTAGAAGAACCACCAAAAGGATTACCGCCTTTTTTTAGTAAATAAGCGGCAATAGCTGCATGATTTTTGATGGCAGTATAATGTAACGGTCTGCGCTCATCTCCATCTAGAGCATTAATGTCAGCACCATTTTCGCATAGTAGTTGCACTACACAAAATGCTTTTTCAGAATCATCATTTTGAACTGCAAGATGTAAAGGAGTTTGCTGCTGCGAATTTTTTAAATTTATAAATGCGCTTAACTTCATTTTCAGATCTTCATCACTAAGTGCATGAAGAGCAAACTTGGTACGAGCCATTTCTATCAAAGTGTTTGCCAGTTCGTAATTTCCAGTAAGACAAGCAAAATGCAGAAGCTCCTCTTGAGGAACTGTCTGCACGTCGAGATCTGTTGCAAGGGCAACAAGTCCATTCTTGCTGGCAAATGCTGAGGGCGTATGGCCTTCAGCGTCAAGTAACAACATATTTGCGCCTTCATTCCTAAGCAATCTAGCAATATTTTGTTGGCGCAATTGGTCATTTTCATGGTTGAGGCAGAGCATATGAAGGGCGGAATAACCATCTGGCGTTGTAGCGTTAATTAGAGCGGAAAATGTTGCCGGGTCTTGTGTTTTAGCATGAGAAATGATAGCGATGGCTGTTTCTAAAGCACCGTATTTGCAGGCAATGTGCAAAGCTGTTGTATTGTCAGAAGGATCGCCAGAAGGATTACCGCCTTTTTCAAGTAAATAAGCCGCAATAACGGCATGATTCTTGACGGCAGTATAATGTAACGCATTATGCTTCGCTCCATCTAGAGCATTAATGTTGGCACCATTTTCGCATAGTAGTTGCACTACACGAAATGCTTTTTCAGAATCATCATTTTGAACTGCAAGATGTAAAGGAGTTTGCTGCTGGGAATTTTTTAAATTTATAAATGCGCTTAGCTTCATTTTCAGATCTTCATCACTAAGTGCATGAAGAGCAAACTTGGTACGAGCCATTTCTATCAAAGTGTTTGCCAGTTCGTAGTTTCCAGTAAGACAAGCAAAATGCAAAAGCTCATGTTTATCGGCATCAATTAAAGCTGGATCGGACGGTCCAGTATCCGGCAGAAAAAAAAGATCTGTTGCAAGGGCAACAAGTCCATTCTTGCTGGCAAATGCTGAGGGCGTATGGCCTTCAGCGTCAAGTAACAACATATTTGCGCCTTCATTCCTAAGCAATCTAGCAATATGCTGTTGGCGCGATTGGTCATTTTCAGGCTTGAGGCAGAGCATATGAAGGGCGGAAGAACCATCTGCCGCTATAGCGTTAATTAGAGCGGAAAATGTTGCCGGGTCTTGTGTTTTAGCATAAGAAATAATAACGGCGGCTGTTTCTAGCGCACCGAATTTGCAGGCAATATGCAAAGCTGTTATATTCCCAGAAGAATAGTTAAAAGGATCGCCGCCATTTTTTAATAAATAAGTGGCAATAGCTGCATGATTTTTGATGGCAGAATAATATAACGCATTATGCTTCTCTATATCTAGAGCATTAATGTCAGCACCATTTTCGCATAGTAGTTGCACTACACGAAATGCCTTTTCAGAATCATCATTTTGAACTGCAAGATGTAAAGGAGTTTGCTGCTGGGAATTTTTTAAATTTATAAAATCTCTATTGGTACCAGCCGTTTGTATCAAATAGTTTGCTAGCTTGTAGTTTCCGGTGATGCAGGCAACGTGCAGAGGGGAGTGTCGAGGGGATTGCCGTTGATTACAATCTGCGTCAATGCGTGCTCCTTTTTCTACTAAAAATTGTATCAAATTAAGATTGCCGCTCCAGCACGCACGTGTAATGAGTCTTTCGCCTGCGAGCGGCGGCATTGGGTGCTTCATTTTCATCCTTTTGTCTGCAACCACATTGCGATTTAAGAAGTTTATATCGATGGAAGAAGTACTTTGTAACAGTAGAGCGACCAGTCCTAAGCGTCCCTGAAAGCATGCTGTTGAAATAGCTTGGTAAAGAGCACCCTCCTTGGTAGGGTCAAGTAATGCTTTTGTAATAGAAGAAGCTGGATTGGCTTGTATGTAATTCATAACTTCTTGCTGTAAATTTGGGGCCAAAGCATTAAAGGCTGGTGAAGATGCTACTGCTTCAACAGTTAAATCAGGTCTTTCTGCGATAGCTGCAGAAAAGCAGCTAGTGAAGATTAGTGATGCATTTAACACAAATAATAGTGGGCGGATCAACATTAAATATTCCTAGAAATTTCTGATTAACAATGTGGTAAGTCTGTTTTAAGCAGCGCTTCAATTCTGTATTTTAGCAGGTCTTTTTAGGTGCAAACAAAGTGTATGAAAAAATAGCTTAAAAGGCTAGAACAAACCAAGTGAGCATTTAAGTTATAATGGTTTTTTCTTGGCAGTTTTTGCCAGGTGAAAGCAATCCCTGTGAGCATAAAATATCTTCACAGAAGGTTCAAATGGAGATTGCAGTAAGCCCGAGTGCTTCTGCTTCTTGTAAAAAAGTTTGTAATTGCGCGTAGGCTAGCTCTTGTAAGTCTGATGGGTAGTCAGCGCCGTTGTGTTTTGCCCACTCAATTTGTAATTCGTCAAAAGTGCGGCTTGGCAAAGAGCAAGGGTGCAGTGGTTTTTGTGTTGCGATATACTGCAATAGCCGTATAGCATCAAAGTAGCGGTGCAAGCACTTTAGGTATTTGAAATATTGCAAATCAGCTGTTGTTGGTGAGAGCCCAAGGTAACAGGCAAGTAAATACTCATCGCTTTCTGGGGACAGGCAACACATGATGCTTGCTCTAGTCAGATCGTACCATTGATAGTACATGCCGCCATCAGACCAATCAATCAGTATCACTTTATTGTTAATGAAAAAGAAATTGCGCGGTTGTATATCACCATGGCAAAAAACAAACGGCCTATTGCTTGCTTGTAAAAAATGTTCTATTTGCTCTACAGCCATTTTGCCTTTTTGCAGGAGGTGGTAGTGTGGTGTGGTTTTTTCTAGCGAGTGGAAACAATCGTACGTTTCTTGTAGTACATTCAGGTTGCGTCCTTGGGCTAGGTCATGCATAGGTTCTATAGTTTTTACTGTTTTTGCCAAGCTCTTAAGAAATGAGCGATTGTTGCGCTCTTTGAGGCGGAATGTTGGGGCATCAATCAATGCCATGAGCAGGAAATTGTCACTGCTGGCATAAATAGCTGGGGCTAGATTTTTTTGCGCTGCGGCTACGTGCGCTGGTATTTCATGTGCAGCATAAGGAGAGTCTGGCTGAAACAGCTTGAGTACGTAGGTGTTGGCAGTTGTGCGACATAAAAATAACTGATCGTTGCTTAGGCCACCTGCTAGAGGCGTAACACTGCAAAGCTCTTCATTAGGTAGATGTGTTTTGATAATACTTTCAGGTGTGGTTGCCGCGAGCATCGTCATGATAAAATATCCAATAATAAACAAAAACATTTTTAGAATGCTCCACCAGGCCGCGCACAGAGGGCGTTATATAAATCATTAGGAATCGTTTTAAGCAGATCAACTAACTTTTCTTGCCGTGCTGTGACGTATGCCTTGGGAGCTTTTTCAGTGATAGCTTTATAAATAGTTTCCGTTGCATCGTCAAGCGATTCTACCCAATAAGCACCTGGGGCAGGGTTATCGCCGCCATGTTCAGGGTTAGCGTTTACCCATCCTGGGATAAGCTCAGTGATGGTGATTGGTAGATTGAGCTGTATGCAACGATTGCGCTCTCCGTCTAGAAAACGTGAAAGAAACATTTTAACGGCTGAATAGAGGGGACAAGCAGCAAGTCCGTGATAACCATCTACTGATGAAAAACAGACCAGATGACCGCTTCCTTGTGATTCAAAAATATTGATAGCTGTCCGCACAAGCGCAGAAACCCCAAGCACATCAACGGCGAGTAATGGCTGGTTAAAATCCCAGCTGCGTGCCGCTGGCTCTTGATCATAGTATCCTGAAGAAGCAATCACGCAGAGATCAATGCCTTGCATATCTGCTACTAGTTGATTGAGCACAGTCACAGCTTCTTCAGGTTTTGCAACATCCATGTATCTTATGAGTGTATTTGCAGGGTATGTTTGTTTGACTGTTTCCAGCCGATCAGTGCGTCGCGCAGTGATGCCGACTAGATAGCCTTCTGCAAGAAGATGCTTTGCTAAGGCGTTCCCCATGCCCGAGGAAGCTCCAATGATGATTGCTTTTTTCTGTATTGCCTGACCAGGTAAAATCAGAGATCGAAGAGGAAATAATGACTGCGCTTGCAACGCTTTGGGGGGAGTATTGTGTATTTGTCCATCTAATGCCTTAATAAAACATAAAGCTAGTATCAGTAAATAGTACAAAATCATAAAATCTCCAATATTACCTAGCGGTACTAGTAAGAAGTAAAGATAACGAATTAACATTATCTTTTAGTAAGTAGATATTTTTTTTGAGAAGTTCTATTTCTGTTTTTTGCTCTTGGTATGCTTTGAGCAGCAATGGTATTAGTAAATGATACGCAACTGCTTCTGGCTCTTTGTTTTCATTTAATATAACTAGTTCGGGAGCTATTTTTGCAACTTCTTCAGCAATCAGCCCGTAGGTTCGCTCTGATTCTTTAATGTTTTTATAATTAAAACTTACTGGTTCTAGGGCATATAACATAGAGGCTGTTTCTATTTTTTTTATATTATCTTTATAGCGGTTTGAGGAGGCTATTGTTCCTATTTTCCCATTGCTATCTATAAACATTAAGTTAGCAGCATTTGCAACATGTTCTATGAGTGCTGGTTTATTTGTAATGTTTCCTTGTATTTCAACATCGCCGATTATGTTACCTTGCAGATTTGTGTAGATGGTTTTGGCTTTAAAGCTACCATCCTTGTTGCGCTTTACTAAGCAGTTACTTATATTTTCACTTGAACCAGAAATTTTTTCTTTTAAAGATGCTGCTAATTCTGTATCTGTAATGCTTCCAGCTGAAATATGTTTTGTTCCTATTGTTTTATCAGCAAGCCGAGTGCCATCCACTGATTTTGGTACTATATTTAATCGAGATATAGCATTTATGCCAAATGCTGAGTTATAGCCATTAGCTGTTATTTGGTTTGTTTTGGCTCTTGGCTGCGACTTTTTTATTGCCTCTGCGTTACTATATACAGCACATAAAATCATTATAATTTTAAAAAACATAATTTTATAACTAAAGAGGGTGGGCTTACAACCCACCCTCTTTAGTTCTCGTTAACATTTAATGTTGTACTGATTTTAGGCGTGACATTTCTGCCTGCAGCTCTTTAATTAATTTGCTTTGTTTTTGATATTGCTGTAGCAGAAGTATTGGTAAGTATTGATAAGCGACTGATTGTATTTCGTTTTTGTCGTTATATATTACCAGCTCTGGCATAACTTTATGTACCTCTTCTGCTATTAACCCATACTGCAGATCAGATTCTGGTTCTGATATATAGTTGAAAGAAACCGGTCTTAAGCCGTTTAGTTCTGCTTCTTTATCTGGAAGATCAGCAATGTTTTTCTTAAAGCGCTTAGAAGAAACGACAGTGCCTACTCTTCCAGCAGAGTCAACGAACATAGAGCTAGATTTTTTAGCAATTAATCCATTCGTAATTCCTGCGATAAAACAAGCTGTATGTGTTGTGTTTGTCCCAAGCCTTATGACCCCAGATTCCAATGAAGAGCCAAGGTTGCCACAATATATATTATTGTTTCCGCTTACTAATTTACTTCCCGACGCACATCCTAAGGCTATGTTATTAAAGCCATTTTGATTAGATTGTAGTGCTCCTGAGCCAATAGCTGTATTTTTGCTCGAAGTTAGTGTCGAGCTTCCTGCATTTACACCGATAAAGATATTACTTAAGTCTTTATCCCCTATTGCATGCAATAAAGGCTTATTTTTTAAATAGATGCAGGCTGCAGAGGATGTCATGCTTAACGCTGAGACAAGATTTAGTTCGCGTGCAAATAAGTCGCTATTTTTGTCACGTAAGACTAGACAGTTTGGTCTTCTTGCTGCAGTTGCAGTGAGAACTGTATTCATGCAGTTAATAATGCTACTTGCGCTTACTCCATTAATATTACTAGCAGACCCTGCTCTTGATGCATAGATTGCTGTGTCAGCTGTTCCTGTTAAGTTTCCTACAACATTACCAGCTAAGTTTCCTGTAAAGGTATTGGCTGACAAATTTCCAGAAACATCTCTAAGAGCTATTGAATTGGGAGTAGACGAAGTAAGTACGTTATTTGCAGAAACCCCTCCAAAGGATAACGCAACCGATGCAGTTCCTGTTACGTTTCCAACTACATTTCCCCGCAATTGTGCTGAAATTATGTTAGCAGAAAAATTTCCTAAATGATTTCTTTGTACAATGCAGTTAGGTACATTTAGATTTGTAGCTGCAAGAACAGTTGAGGTGGTATAGAATAAATCGAGAGCTGATAATTGCTGGTCCGGGGAGATTGTTCCGCTATTGTCAATCGTATAAAATCTTTCTAGCTCATTCAAAGAATCCTCAGATGCATCTTTATTGTCATTAATTAAAGACTGAATTTTTTTATTTGTTTCTATTAAGGCTAGATCAAGAATATCTTCGGGGATTTGCTTATTGTTTGCAAGCAGCGCCATGAAATTTTTTAGGTGAGGAGGTAGTTCAGTATTTTTTTTAATTAAAACATCTGCGACTGCAACTAAAATATCAGAAATTTCATTTTGTTGAGTTGTAGCTTTTGTTTGATTAAAAAATAGTAAATAAACTAACATAGCTTTTGAGCATAGCCGCAGCGCATGCTTTTTTAAGAAAAACATAAATCTCCTTGATTTAAGAAAAGTCATCTTACTACAGAAGCAAGCTAGAAAACAAAGAGGGTATTATTCAAGAAATTACTCTTTTCTTGATAATTCATACTGAAAATAAACAGTTTTTATTTTTCTAAAAGCTCGTTATTAGTTTTTGAATTCTTCCCCATGGTTGTACTGAGGGGAAATTTGATTAAGGGTATTACAATTTTTTGTAACAGTCTTAATCAAGCAAGGGAGATATAGGTTTTTTTATATTTTCAGACATTAGAATTTTTTGGTTAAAGTAATAGCTATGTCCTGATAGCTATGGTTTACGGTGTTATTTTAAGCTCGTTTGTCTGTGCTATAATCCATTCTTTAACCATATCGGCTATTTTTTGTGGACTCGTTTTTTCGCTGCACTGAATGATTAAGTGGTTTGGTTGCTCAGAAACACCTGCTTTGAGCTGGTCTGCCCATGCAATATTATCATTAATTAATGCTGGTGCCCAACCACGTGTTTCTAGCCGTTCACGAATAATAGGTTCTGGTATATCAAGAAAGCTAAAAAATAGAGGAGCGTTGATGTTGCTTGCAGCTGCTATAATCTCTGCAGGTACACAAAAACCGCAAATAACTGTGCTTTTGCCTGCTGCAGTATAAGCAGCAGCAATTTTGAGCCAGTGCTGAGTAGTTTCTTGTCGCCATGCAGTAGTTGGATCATCAGGAATGCCAAATGCGTCAAAATCGTGTACAGCAAATTGATTTTTAGGAAGTATCTGTTCCAGGGCATCAACAAGGGTAGATTTGCCTGCTCCATTGGTGCCGGTAATAAAAAATATACTGGTATTTTGGGTTGTTGACGATTGCATGTGAGAGACTTTCAAAAAGGAGAGGCGCGATTGATTAACGATGCGAGCATGAGCATAAAAAAACTTTATGCAAGGGTCAATTGAAGAACGCAAGAGAGTATTAATTAGAGTGGAAATTAAAGCACATAGAAAATTCTCTTTTTTCAGCTAGAATCACAGATAGATCTTTTTATTAAGAAGGAGAAGACTATGAATATTTATAGCAATGTGTGTAAAAAGGCACAGGCTTTAAAGGACAGTATTTTTGCTAAGGTGTTTCCACCGGCTGTTCTTGTTTTTTTGACCGGGCTTATGTATTGGCCCCTCCCTTAATTACCCCTTTCAGTTTGATGATATTGCTAATATTGCGAAGCGCTTTTCCATCAGAACAGAAAATACATTTTCTGTCTGGGCGCGCAACACGCGTTGGGTCAGTGATTGGCTGAATAATTTAAACTATCGGCTGGGAGGCTTTGATCCTTTTTGGTACCGGGCTTTTAATTTAATTATTCATTTAACCGCTGGTATTATTGTTTTTTTTCTTACTTATGCGTTGTGCAATTTACTCGAAAAAAAACAATTTTTTGTAAAGAATGCGCTGTATATTAGTTTTACTACAGCAGGGCTTTTTTTGTTGCACCCAGTGCAAACGCAAACAGTTTCATATGTAATTCAAGCACGGCAAGAAGGGCTAGCCAGTTTGTTCGTATTGATGACGCTTCTTGCCTATATTAAAACAATGACGACCTCGCACCGTATGGCTCGTTTGGCCTATGGATCGTGGTTTGTTTCTGCTGCGCTACTTTCTCGTGGAACAAAAGAATTGGTTATTGTATTACCATTTTTGATGCTATTGGTTGAGTGGTTTTTTGTAGCGCAAGAAGATTGGCAAGTTTTTAAGAGACGGTTTGCAATAGGCGCTGCTATTGCTAGTGTTTTTTTGCTGGCCGTACTATACCAGCATTCATGGAGCTTTTTAAAAGACGTATTAAGTTTTAATGCTACTACCGTTAATAACCGCGGTAATATTTTAACGCCCGATCCTTTTACCATCATAACGCCATGGATGTATTTTATTTCTGAGCTGCGGGTACTAGTACACTACTTAGCTATTTTCTTTTGGCCGTTTGGTATTAGTGTGGAATATGATTGGAAAATTGCTTCTGGATTTTTTACTTCTCAAGTGCTTTTACCAGCACTATTTTTAACCGCCTTATTTGGCATGGTCATTCGGTTTTTATGGCGCAAAGAGCAGCTCATTGTAACCTTTGGGTTGATCTGGTTTTACTTGGTTATGGCACCACGTTCCACCATTATTGCATCTCCTGAATTAGTGTGCGATTACAAAACCTACTTAGCTTCATATGGTGTGCTCTTTATGATGGGCGTGTGGCTAGTACAAGGTGCTTATAAAATAGCTCAACAACTAAAAGATCGTGCTATTTGGCTAGTTTCATCTGAAGCACAAATGGCGTTGCTATCGCTGATGCTGCTTGTAGTAGGTATCGGTTCTCATGAGCGCAATAAAGTATGGGCAACAGCAGTTGATTTTTGGCAAGACAATGCACGTAAAGCGCCTGGCAAGGCTCGTGTGCATAATAATTTAGGCGTAGCGCTATCTGAGGCTGGCCGGTATGATGAGTCAATTCCACTTTACTACAAGGCAATTAGCCTTGATGGGTACTATGCTGACCCGTATAGTAATCTTGCTGTTGCATATTCAATGCAAAACAAAATTGATGATGCTATTCAGGCATTGCGAAATGCTATTCATCTTTTCCCTGAATACCCTGAAGCATACAATAATCTTGGCACTTTATTGTTGCAAAAAGGAAATAAAGAAGAAGCGGAAGTCGCACTACACGCGGCTATAAAGTTACGTCCTTACTATGGAAAAGCACATTATAATATTGCTCGTTTACATGAAGAACGTGGTGAGCTGGAATTGTCATGGGAATCCTTAAAGCGAGCAGTTGAAGGAGACCTGGATGTGCCAGAGGTGTATTTTAAGTATGGCCAAATGAGCTTAAAGCTTAAAAAATATGATTACGCTGCAAATGCTTTTGAGTGGGTTATTAATAAAGGCGAGGGGCAAGACCAGGTTTGGTTTAACCTTGCTAATTCATACTATATGCTAGAGCGCAAAGACGAGGCTCGTGTAATTTATGAACGATTAGTCAAAAATAATCCGTTAGACCCTCGCTATGCATATAATTTGGCTGAGGCGCATTTTGCGCGTAATGATTTTGAACAAGCTTGTGAATTGTTTAAGCGAGTAACTTCGTTGCCCCAGCCAATAGCTGCCAGCTTTTTTCGCGTAGCAAATTGCTATGAACGCATGCAGCAGGCAGATGAAGCATTAAAATGGTTAACAAGTTTGCAGGCGCTTAATGCTGACGATACGTTTAAAAAAATGGTGAAATCTGAAATGAACAGGGTAGAGCTGCAAGCAGCAGTTACTAAAGGCAAAGGAACAGTGACCTTGACTCAGCTTAAAACTGCACTAGCTAATGCTGTTGGTGATACCAAAATAGGAATATAAGCAAGGCTTGCAATGAGAAGATGTGCTCAAAAATTCATTACAGCTTTCTGGAAATATAAAAGCGCAGTGGCAATCGTCGCTGCGCTTTTTGCTCTAACTGTGTGGGTTTTTTATGATTCGCTGTGGTACGATTTTGTATACAGCGATCTACCGGTGATAAAATATTTTGTACATAGTCCTTGCGCTTCATTTTGGCATATTTTTACAGATCAGCCACGCTGGCTTTCTTTCTTGCTCAATAAAGCACTTTTTATGTTGGGTGGAGATTCTGTATTTCCCTATAGGATTAGCTGTTTGAGCTTGCATTTGGCAAATGGATTTTTGGTGTTTTTGGTTATTATGTTTGCCGGAAAGCGTGCCACTCCTGGCTCATTTTTGCACAAACATGTATTTGCTGTAGCCTCGCTTACTATGCTCTTGTTGTTATTGCATCCAGCCCAATCGCAAACTGTTCTCTATGTTGCTCAGATGCAACTTGAAGGACTTGTCCTGTTTTTTGTAATGCTTAGCATTTTGGGAATGCTTTTGGCAGCAAAACCAAATACTGTGCGTTGCTACGGTTGGGGGGTGTTCTTGATTACTGCGTCAGCTTTTGGGGCTAGTGGTTCAAAAGAGATAGCAGTAATGCTGCCATTCCTCGTGTTTCTTTTTGATTGGTTTTTTATTGCCGTGGGTAGTGTTCGAAATTTGTTACGCCGCTGGTATTTGTATGCCGTATCTGGCGGCATTGTTGGTGCAGCATTTTTTTGGTACGGTACATTGCGGCCTGGCTTTATTATTCGTCTAGCGCATGCTGCTGTGCAAAATGATAGTGGCAATGTGCTGACAGATAGTGCGCAAATGCCTATTACGCTGCAGCCTTATGCGTTGTCGCAATTCAAAGTTATGGTGCATTATCTCAGAATCTTTTTGTGGCCTGCAGATTTATGTTGCGACTATGAGATGATGCTTTCGTACCATTGGAATAGCATAGAGGTTCTTTTGCCGGCCGCTATTTGTTTTGGTTTGATTACACTGGCTATCTGGTGGTATAAGCGGCATGGCAGCAACCTGCTAAGTTTTGGTATAGGATGGTTTTTGCTAGCTATTGTGCCCCGTATAAGTATTTTTCCAGTCACTGAGTTGGTGAGTGATTATAAAACCTATCTCGCGTCATTTGGGATTATGTTTGCGTTATCATATCTCATTATAGAATTAGGGCGTATTATTTTTCGGGCCTGGCCTATGCTGGTTGCGCTTGGTTCATCAACGGTACAAGTATGTGCTGTCGGTCTTTTTGCCTATTGCCTGGGTACGGCAACCATGAAGCGACAAATGGTATGGGAAAATGAATATGCCTTCTGGAAAGACACTATGGATAAGGCTCCAAAGCCACGTGTGCTTAATAATTTTGCTGTTGCATTGTGGCATCGAGGGAATATTGATGATGCCGTAAGTTATTTTGAGCAAGCTATTGCCAAAGATCATTGGTACGCCGAACCTCATGCAAATTTAGGTACTATTTATCAGGTCAAAGGAAATGAAGAAAAAGCACTGTACCACTATGCACGCGCTATTGAAATTGGAGAAGGGCATCCACTGTTATTTAATAATCTTGGGCAATTACACGCTAGCCGTGGCGCTTTTGAGGCAGCTGAAGTATGTTTTTTACGTGCCATTGCACAGCAAACACCTACTCCTAATCCATTTATTAATTTAGGGCGTTTGTATGAACAACAAGGGCGTAAGGGTGACGCTTTAAAAATCTATCAGCAAGCAGCTAGTAGAGGCATTAAAAACACCCAGCTGCTGTATGCCTGCGGTACACTTGCTTATGAGCTGAAAGAGTTTGATGTGGCAATTGATGCATTTAAACAGCTTGATAGTGCGTATGAGCAAACAGCTTTTTTACTTGGTTGTTGCTATTATGACCAGCAACGTTATGAGCAAGCTGCTGCTAGTCTTGCATTAGCCAGTAAAAAGGATCCGTTAAACATTAAATATATTTTTCGTTATGCAGAGGCTCTGATGTATGCAGAACGCTATGCTGAAGCTGCTGCAATGTATACATTGTGCATGACGCATGAACAAGCATATGCGCCAGCATCACTGCATAAAATTTATTGCTTATATCATACACATGAACTAGCTCAGGCGGAGCATGAGCTAGAGATGCTATTGGCGCATAATGCTTCTCCGCAGATTGTGGCTGAGGCTATGCGGTTGAAACAAAAATATGTAGTGTGATGCTGCTGTTTTAAATTTATGATTTTTGATAAGGGTGAGATCATTCCCCGCTCATCCTGAGCTTGTCGAAGGACGCGTCCGGTAGGACGTGGAAAAGCGGGGCAAGTTACAGTAGGTCGCTCTTCCACCCCTAAAGGGGCGTGGTTCGACAGGCTCACCATGAGCGACTACGAAGCCCTATATCTATGCAAAGATAGAGTGGCGCCTTAAGATTTTATAGAACCTAATTTTGAAAGATATTTAGCTATGCTACAAGAATTATTACGATGGCCACAAAAATTAGAGCAAGGTGTTGCTCTTGCCCAAGAAGCGCTTAAAACACATAGTGATCTACTACTAGCGCCGTATGAAAAAATTGCATTTGTAGGCATGGGTGGCTCAGGAATTGCTGGCCGTATTTTTAAAACACTTCTTGATCGACATACCTCACAGACCACGATTATAGTTGATTCTCCGACTGTTCCTTTGAGCATCGACCACAAAACCTTGACCTTTGCGATTTCGTATTCTGGTAACACGTGGGAAACCTTGGACGCGTTTGCCTCGCTAGTAAAACGTCAGGTGCCTTTGGTTGCTATTTCGCATGGTGGTAAGTTGCAAACCTATGCTAAGCGATGCGCCGTGCCTCATCTAGAACTACCGGTGGCTTTGCAGCCTCGTACAGCACTGGGTCTTTTTATGGGATTCTTTTGGCAGCTCTTCCAAGCACGCGGGGTAGGAGGGATTGATGACTTAATGGATAATTGGACCGAAACAGCCAATACCTTACTCCCACAGCTGAGCGATGAAAAAGCATTTGCCGATGTTCTTTCTTTATTAGAAAACGTGGACTCATTTCATGTTTGGGGAGTAAGCGATGATGCTGCCTCGGCGGCCTACCGTAGCACAACTCAATTTAATGAAAACGCTAAGGTTCAAGCGGTGTGCTCAGTATTTCCAGAGTTAGCTCATAATTTGCTGGTGGGGCTAGAGCGAATGAATACGCGCCCGGTAGTGCTCTGGTATCAAACGATGTTTCAATCTGAAAACATGAATCGTGCGATTCAGTCACTTCATGGCATTTTAAACGATTCTGGCGTCGATCTTTACAAAATACCAGTTTTGGGTGATACTTTTGGCAGTCAGTTTTTTTCCATGATTCTGTGGACTGATTTTGCGTCCTTTTATCTCGGGCACCAGCGTGGCGTCGATACGCAGCGGGTGCGAATAATAGAAGAGCTCAAGCAGCGGCAACAATCAAGTGGCATTTTTGTAGAGGTTTGATGATGAAAAAAGGTATTCACCCAGAAGTTTTTGATGTAACAATCCGTTGTGCTTGTGGTACTACTGTTGATACTATTTCAACCCAAGAGCGTTTAGATGTTGATATCTGCTCTGGCTGTCACCCACTATTTACCGGACAGCAAAAATTCGTTGATACAGCTGGTCGCATCGAAAAATTCCAAGCTCGTTACAACAGCGCGAAAAAACAAAAGTAATTCTGTTTTTTCCCCAAAATTTTACCGTTCGCTCTGCAGTCTTGTCGTGTGCAAGGTGGTGCGAACGGTAATTTTTTTGTTGCGCTGGTTTTTATATAGATTGAAACCCTGCTCTTCCTTAGCTTGCTCGTTGTCGCCAATCCTATGCCGCGGTCTGATCTGACGGTGTCCGGGCGAAGCCTTCATCGAAGGACGAGTTTGTAGGGCCAAGGTAGAGCAGGCAGATAATTAGGATATTTTATGCTAGATTGGTCCGTCCTTCAGAATGAATACGATGACTTACAGAGTAAGCTCGTTGAATCTACGCTTGATCAAAAGACGCGTATGACTATGCAAAAACGCGCTTCACAGCTTTCTAATGTGCTTGATATGCACAATCAGATCGTTATTCTTGAAAAAAATATTAATGAAAGTCAGTCACTGCTGCAAAGTGATGATGTTGAGATGCGTGAAATTGCTCAGCAAGAAATTGCAGAGGCAAGTGCAAAAAAAGATCTATTGGAGAAAGAATTAGAAGACACTCTTTACCCAGCTGATGAGCGCGATGACAACTCGGTTTTTATTGAAATACGAGCAGGTGCAGGGGGGCAAGAGGCGGCACTATTTGCTGCATCGCTCTATGAAATGTATTTTCGGTATGCTGAAAAACGAGGCTGGCAAGTATCTATTGTTGAAGAAAGTCAAACTGATCTTGGCGGCTTTAAAGAGCTTGTTGTGCATATTGACGGTAAAAAGGTGTATAAGTTTCTCAAGTTTGAGTCTGGCGTGCATCGTGTACAGCGTGTGCCAAAGACTGAAACAGCAGGTCGTGTGCACACATCTACCGTTACGGTAGCGGTAATGCCAGAAGTTGATGATGTTGAAGTGACTATTAACCCTGCAGATTTGAGGGTTGATACCTACCGTGCGGGTGGCGCTGGTGGGCAGCATGTTAATAAAACAGACTCGGCTATTCGTATTACGCATATACCATCAGGCATTGTAGTGCAATGCCAGCAAGAGCGCTCTCAGATTAAAAATCGTGCAACAGCAATGAAAATGCTCCAGTCGCGTTTATTTGAAGCTGAAAAGCAGAAGCAAGAAGCAGAGCTGAGTGCTCAGCGTAAGCAGCAAGTGGGTACTGGTGAGCGTGCTGAAAAAATCAGAACGTACAACTATCCTCAAAATCGTGTTACTGATCATCGAACAGAAGAGACATTGAAAAAGCTTGATATGGTGATGCTGGGTGACATGGATGATTTACTGCTCCCGTTAATTGATTGGGAACGTGCTAAGCGTCGTGAAAAAAGTACTTTGGGTTAATTCCGCTCTTTCTTGGATCTTCGAGCCGGTGGCCTTCGACTAGGCTTAGGCTGAGCGGAGAGGGGTGCTAGCAAGAAGCACAAATAAAAGCGTTTGTAAGAAACTTAAACTTGTTTTAATATTCCCGCTCACCCTGAGCTTGTCGAATGGGCGCAGGCCCAACGGGCCAAGAAAGAGCGGGGCAAATAAAAAGAAAGAGATAACGTGTTCATAATTGATTGGTTGCTGGCTGATAACCATTACATGAGCTTATTGGGGATTGTCGTAATTTTGGGTGTAGCTGCACTATTCTCATCAAACCGTCGGGCAATTAGTTTCAAGCTGTTGGGCTCAGCCTTACTTGCGCAATTTGTCTTGGCATTTTTTATTTTAAAAACAGCGATTGGTAGCTCAATTTTTTCTAATATTTCACATGGTGTAGAGCGTGTGTATCAATTTGCCAACGATGGCTGCTCTTTCGTGTTTGGTAGTCTTGCAAATCCTGCGGGCCCATGGGGTTTTGTGTTTGCATTCAAAGTGTTGCCAATTATTATATTCTTTGGCGCCTTGATGGCGCTCTTGTTCCACCTTGGTGTGGTACAGCTTATCGTGCGCGCCATGGCTTTTGTTATTCGTCCTATTTTTGGTACCTCTGGTGCAGAGACGCTCTCAGTTGCTGCAAATAGTGTACTTGGCCAAACCGAAGCACCACTTTTGATTAAAAATTACTTGCCGCGCATGACTGATTCAGAAATAACTACCGTCATGGTAAGTGGAATGGCGCATTTGAGTGGTGCTATTTTAGCAGTGTATGGCTTGATGGGGGTGCCTATTTTGCACTTACTTTCTGCAAGTATCATGGCAATTCCTGGAGCTATTTTGATTGCTAAGCTACTGACACCAGAAACTGAAATGCCAGAAACAATGGGTGGTAGTCAGGTTGAAATTCCGCGACAAACAAAAAATATACTTGACGCTATTTCTAATGGTACCAGTGATGGGTTGAGCTTAGCGCTCAACGTAGCAGCTATGCTTATTGCATTTATTAGTATTACCAGCTTAGTGAATGCTATTTTGGTATGGGGCACCGGTTGGTCACTGAATGCGTTATTTGCAAAGCTGTTCTATGTTGTTGCGTACTTAATTGGGATTGCACCTGGTGAATGCGAAGCTGCTGGTACTTTGCTTGGACAAAAACTAGTAATCAATGAATTTGTTGCTTATTCCAGTATGGTGGGAATGGCAATATCTACACGTGCTGTAGCTATTTTGACTTACGCGCTTGCTGGCTTTTCTAATTTTTCTTGTATTGGTATTCAGATTGGTGGAATTGGATCTATATGCCCCTCTAAGCGCGAAACATTGACACGTTTGGGGATGAAAGCTTTACTTGGTGGGACGTTGGCCAATCTTCTGAATGCTGCAATTGCAAGCTTGTTTATATAAGATTGGTGGCATATTTGCGTACATTGTGGTTGTGGGGTATTCATGGTTTCAGGAATAACGGTTCCTACAATACAGGCTTTAATAATGAGTATGATGGTGAGTAGCGAGGAGGCGTATGTAAGGACGGCCGCTGGAGGCTATGAAAGCGGTACAGTCGCTGCCGCTAGTCATGCTGTTACTCGGTATGGAGATTGGCTTTCTCGCTGGATTACCGCTGGCCACAATGTTTTTTTATTCACTAATACTAGTGACGTTGTAGTGGGACTTAGAGCGGGTGTTAACGCTGAGAATGATTTTGCTGGCGATGTGGTTGTTGCTGCCTGGCCAGGTAAGACTATCATGGTGCCTAGTTTTATTTTTCGCAAAAAACGTAATCGTGCTGGTGAAGAAGTTCCTTGTTTTCCAGATAAAAAAACGAGCTGTGCTGATATTGAGTTATGTGTTATGCCTCTGCCAAATGGTATCTGGGAATCACTACCAAAAGAAGATGCTGCTTATAGCTCTCTCAGGGACATAGATCTTGCAGTGGATTGTGGGCGGCATTGCCTATGGA
>CAIKAH010000005.1 GCA_903825355.1 uncultured bacterium
AACAGGGCTTAACAGCTGGGGTAAAACTAGGAATGCAAATCGACATGACTGTTTTTAACCCGCTTGGGGATGCTTTCTCAGATATTTATTATAACGCGAACCTAAGACCTGGGATGAGTGACCTAGAAAAGCAAAAACTCAAAGGAGATGCGGAGCTATACGGAGCAATTTTCGGAGCGGTTACCTCTTTCGTTTACGGGGTATCTTCTTTTAAATGCGATTGTTTGAACGGATTCAAAGGATCTTCACAGATCTTCAAGCTTGACCCTTCAAAAATGCAATTGTTGCTTCAAGTAACGAGAGCTATCCAAGCTGTTTCTTTGGTAGGGCAAGGGGTTACAGCAGCGATTCTATCCTCTATATTTAAGGATACAGCTAACACACAAACAGAAATTGCGTCGTATCAAGGTCAATTAGCGAAGGTAAAATTTGCGATTGATACAACAAGCGAGGTTAGAGATCAAATCCAAAAAGAGGCCGCTAAAAACTCATCATTCTTTTTCAATATGCTGGACATGATGATGAAGGCTTCAAAAACTGCTTTTAAACTTAATTAAAATACTATAAGAGGTAATTCAAATGGCACAGTTGACATCAGCAGCGGTAGTGGCTTCGGCGCAATTTTTAGGAAAGATGCAGCAAAATGCATCTGAGAGCACAAACTTGTACAACAACTTAGAACAAGAAAGTATTCAAAATAGCCGTACATTTGCGATGAGTGTTGCTAGCGCGATAGTAAACTCGGGGGAGATGGATGCGCAAATCTCCAGGCAAGAGTGTGTGGGCTCGGCAGTAAATGCAGCAACTTCTTTAGCCTCCGCGGGTGCAGAGGTAGCAGGTGAGGCATATAATACAAAGAAATTCAACACCCAGGAGCTAGACGCCCTTACCCAAATGAAACAGGAAAAAAATGTTCAGATGGTTGATGTTGGGGGATCTGAACAATCTCAAAGTATGCCTCAGTTAACAAAAGCATTATCAAAATCTAAGGGTCTTGATGCGGATGGGAATGTATTAAGCTCCACTAAAAAGTATATACTACAAGACGATAAACTTAAGGAAGATCCGAATGGAGTAGAGCTGAAGAGAATCTTCAATCAACTCACTCCAAGGCAAAAAGAGAGCTATTTGAAGCAGATTAATGATATTATAAGTGATAAAACAAACCAACGTTATAAAGCTCAACAACAATTTAGCCAGTTTAATACTATCGGAAGAGATATCATTCAAAACACAACTAATGCGGTTATTAAAGGGCAATATGAGGCTCCTACAAAAGTTAGTAAAGCAGCTTATGACAAGGATAACTCATTAGAAAGTACTGCTCAAAACATGAATGATACAATAAAGCAAAAACAGGATGCCTCCTTACAAAAGGCAAATGATGACGCAAGCAGAGCAGCAGAATCGTTGTTAAACGCAATCAATCAATTTGGAAGAGGGTAACATAAATGACTGGCAGCATCCAACCACCGGGACAGCAAAGAGATGGATCAGTTGGGGCTGCAAATATACAGGGAAATGTTCGTCAAAGGGTCGATGCTGTAGCATCGGCCTTTTTTTTCAGTCCCAATATTCAATTCGTCACATTTCAGTCGACAATAAGTTTTGAGATAGCAAAAACCGCTAAACATACACAGGAATTGAAAGAATTAGGCCAAAAACTGGCTGACGTTTTGAATCGAGGTTTACATCTCGAGGGAAGAATATCGGAATTCTCACTAGTCTCTGGAAGATTCGTCTACTATCCTGTAGACCAGCTAGATCTTAGACAAACCCCCCCAGAGCCTATTGCAGGTGCAAAACCAATAACTATATTTATCCCTGAATTACTTAGAGAGCTAGGCCCTGCTGAGGCGAAAGCCATTCAAGATCAAGCCA
>CAIKAH010000006.1 GCA_903825355.1 uncultured bacterium
GCCTTGTTGGCTATCAAATGGCGCTGGCATGCGTTCTGTTATTTGCCTTGTGCAGAGCATAGACATCATGTTTCTGGCAGGAGCAGGGCGAGAAAAAGGGGCTGACGCAGCAGCGCTAGAAGAAGCAGCTTCTGGCTCAACACGAGCTCGTTGCATAGGGCGTGCTGGTTGTGAGTCGTCATCAGCATCTGATTCATAAGTTTCTTCTGCCCGCTCGCGTTTAGCAGCTTGACACAGAGGTGAAAGGGTAAGGCCGGCCGCTAGGGTAAGGATAGTTAGTTTGAGCTTCATAATAATCTCCATCCTGTGGTTATTTTTATTTCAAATAGCATATAGCACAAGGAAGAAGGCGTCAAATTACTCCATAGAAATACTAAAAAAGGTGAAAATATTAGAAAAAAGGCAAAAAACAGAGGCGAAGTGGGAAAGTTCTAGAATGAAGTGCGACGCTCGCCCCTGTATACTAGGGGCTAAGAACAACAAAAAGAATGATGGAGTTATATCGTCTATGAGGTTCTATCTACCAGGTTCTTCTATGACTTGATCGTTAACTTTAACCGAATGAATAATGAGTTTTGTACCTTCCCAATGATGTTCTTTTGGGGATATAACTATTTTGTATTTGCCTAGTATTTCTGCTGCCTGTGAAAATCCTGAAGAGGGTCGGATAAGGCAGTCAAACCTTGCTATATTAAATAAATCAGTAAGTACATTTTGGTTATGAGTATTATTGTGTGAGCGAGTTGCAAAATGGATGTTTCGGTTGTTGATGATGGATGCGTATCGTTCTAAAATTGCTGTCGGTTTTTTATCATCAGTGAATAGGTAGACGTACAGGGGTTTTTCCCCTAGTAAAGTATATATTCGGTTTATTTGATTAATGTAGTACTCATCAGGGGGAAATTTTTTTGGCCATCTGACGTCTGCATAGACTTTAGCTAGAGTGTCAGGAATTTTTGTATTAAATTTTCGAGAAAGAAGTGGCATGTCGTACCCTCCTCCCTTACGCACATGGAGTGCGACGGAAATTTTGCCTTTTGGCAAAGAGATATGTTGCAGTATTCCTGTTTTTGGGGTTATCAAGGTACGAAAATTTTGGTGGGCCTGCGGATCAGTTTCCATCTTTTTGCTAACGCCATAAGAACTTAATGATATTTTCATGTCACATAGATAGAGAATATCAGCCTGTTTATTAATAACCTCTGGGGAAGCATGCTTTTTTAATCTTCTTACACTATGAAATTTACTTTTTAAAGATTTTAGTTTTGCGGCATATTTGCTTAAGTTCAGTTGTTTGAAATAGGGGATGTCTTGTTGGTAAAAAATTGGCACTTGATGATGTTGAGCCAATAAAAACGCTTTGCGAAAACCCTTGATGTGGTCGCCCAATCGACTACCTATAGTTGGTACAAACATAATAGCACTTTTTGCGCTGAGGAATGAAGTAGCAGACAAGAGGAGAGAGATAGCGATATATAGTTGAAAAAGAAGCACAACATTCTTGAACAACATAGATCCCCTTTTTTTGAGAACTATTAAGCGGATAAGCTACTACTGTTCTAAATAATAATGATGTATGTCAACATAGGTCTAGTAAATGATAAATGACCGTTGGTTTGGATGTGGCGTTACGGTGTTTGCAAGATCGTCTAATTATAGGCAGGGGGCCTCTTAGTATATGCAAGACGCCCCTGCCTATAATTTATAATGTTCGTTCTAAAAGCATTTGTTCATAAGCTTTAGCCAGGATCGGTGCTACTACTTGCTTCATGCGGATGCTTTCTTCGTGTTCAAGTAAAATGCCAGTAAAATAATCACCCGCGTGAGCAATGGTTACATGCTTTTGTGTTTGTGTTACTCCCTTATCATCCAGTGAATGCACTGGAATTTTCCAAAAACCGCCCAGCACATTGGTTCTGATTACTCCTTGGTCGTGGTACATGATGTACATAACGCGCATGGTTGGGTCGTACGGTTTGCCGTCTTTATAAATAGTTTGTGAGCGTGCATAATCACTAATAACCATGCGGCTGGGTTTTTTGTATTTCCAGAAAGAAAGATCTCTTTTTGCTGTGTGAGGTATTTTGTGGGGGGTTTGTAAAATAAGTTTTAAAAAAGCCTCAAGATCTTTTTTTTCAATAACATTTACACCGCAGCTGAGCGAAGAGAAGGCCGGTTTTACTACGATGAGCTCACTTTTAGAAAGTAACCGCTTGGTGGTAGTTATGATTGTCTTGTCGTATATGGCAGGAAAAACAGCAAACGTAGGAATGAATGAAGTCAATCCAGCACGCTTAAAGAGCGTATATGTTTCATCTTTTCGTTTAAGATAATCACGTGCTGTACTATTTAAATAGATGAACTGAGGGTATTTTTTCTGGAATGCTTTATATTGTTTTCCGTCGCGACGGCACTCTTTTCCTGGGGTAGCTGAGAAAACAATAATGCCGGCATAATCGCTTAAGCTATGAGGGGCTGAAATTGTTTTTGTGCATGCTGCTTGGAAGCGTTGGCTGTTTTCTAGCTCTTCAAAATTGGCGGCATAAGCAATATTGAGCCTTTTGGATTCATTGATCGCCATGGCGTTTCGGTTACTAATGCCTTCAACTAGCCAAACAGGCAGGTTAAATTGGTGTAAGAAATGCCACAAGATGCCCCAGAAAGGAGCAACAAGATTATATGGCTTATTATTCATAATAAAATCAGCAGCACGCAGTGACATATAAATGCCATCGCCACATTCTACAATTTTAAAATCGCCTTGATCATATTTTATATCAGCGCAGCCAAAACAAATATCTGGAGCAGTATTACTTAGACTAGGAGCTGCATAACGCAGTTGGCTATTTAAGACAGCGTTTATATCTGTTTGGGCCATGGCAAAAGGTGCATACGTATGTTTGCATAGGCTTTGTGTAGGGATAAAAAAGAGGAATGCTAAGAGTAAAAAAAACATAGAAAGCTCCTTAAAATATAACCGTATGTATTGCAATATGTCCTTCTATTGAGCCTTTATAGAAGTCCGTAAAAAGCTATATAACAAGAGCTTTTTTTTGATGCTTTGGTTATGGTAGGCTCAATGGCGATATAACAATTGTTGATTATTGTTGAGTAAAAATAAATATATCTAGAGGCACATAATACTCGTTCCTTTTGTAGTGAGTGTGCCAGATGAGCAAAAAATATGCTAGAGAGGATTCATCATGAAAATATCAATGCGTAGAATGATAATGCTGCTGTGTTGTGGTGCGTGGAGCCATCTGCTACAGGCGGTTATGATTCCTGCTCCAAAGCGTACTGATTATCCGCCAGCAGTATCATTTATGATTGTGGATTTAAAATATGATACTAATCGTTTAAAAATTTGCGAATTTGGGGAAGGGTTTCTTTCTGGGTTTGTAGGACATCAAAAATTATATGGCCCTGGCAAAATTTGGAAAGCTTGGTGGGCTTTTGTTGCAAGCCTTGATCGGCCTGTTTTTCTTTTGAACACTCAAGAAGGGTGTACTTCATTTTCTTCACTTTATAAGCCCAGCAAAAAAAACCATCCAGGCCTATTTGCTAAAAATACATTGTATGCATGCAAAGGAATGGCCGTATCTTCGTGGCAAGATGTGGTGCGCGTATTACCGGCGATTAAAACCCCATCGATAGATCTGAATGCGATTGCGGTGACGTTTTGCTCAAAAACAGCTTTAAAAGAGTACACCACTTTTGCCAACAATAAACATGGTGTGGCTGTGGTTGATGATGTATCAGAGCGGTTTGGCCTTAACAAATTATATATGCACACATTATTTGCAAATGATGGGGTGGTCAAGCATTTTAGGCCGCAGTGCTGCGTAGTTGATAAAAATGAAATTGTGGATGCTGTGGAGAGTATTAAAAAAGCGATGCCTGCTGACGCCTATGTCATAAAGCCTATTAATGCCTGGAAAGGCAGGGGAATTCAAATGGCATCAGCGGATGATTTAGAAAAAACATGCTCCAAGTTATTTGGCAAAGATGCACGAGAAAATCACGTCGTTTGGCATGGAAGGCATGATGTGCTTGTAGAATCATTAGAACATTCAAAGCCGGTGCTTGTAGAAGATCATCTCTATGATGCTACTATGCGCGTTGCTCTTGGGCTTGCTTATGTTCGTGGAGCGGTAAAAATGAAAGTATTGGGTGCTTATTGGAAATTGCCGCGTGCGTCACTTGAGGAGGGTGGGTCATTAGAAAAAATATGTATTTCGCATATTGTTGCTAGAAAAAATGTTACAACATCCGCTCGGGTGGATCATGCTACTATGATAGCGGTCGAACGAGATTTACGGGTGTGCATGCCACATGTCTATAAGAAAATGGTAGCACTAAAATATAATAATATTTCTTCTTCTTCGCTTCGCAGTATTGTAAATGGTACAGCGACTAGTAAATTAGTTAAGCAATTAGCGTTGTTGTAATACAACAACGCTAATTGCTTAATAGTATTAATTAGTTTACCAATTAGTATCTTTTTCGTATCCTAAATCAATTAGTAACTGGCATGCTCCAGGCGTTTCTTTATATGCAGTAATCATCTCAGGGGTAAAGTGCTTTTTCCAGCCATCAATTTTCCCTTCTCTGAAAGTAATACTGCCACCAAAAAGCTTATTACGAATGGAAGTAATTTGTTCTGCAGATAAATTCATACCAATATGACGAGCAATATTATTAATTTCTTGTAACTGTATTTCATCAGAACCTCCTCCTTTAGCTCCAATCAGGTTTTCAAAGCGCACGGTGTAGAAGTTTTTTGCTTTCATCCAGGGTAAGTACAGCTTGTAAAAATCAGTGACGCCAAGCTCCCAAATCAGGGGATAGGCTATGTTAACGGTAACGCCCCAGCGAATGAAATGCTTCTGCCGCCCATCAATAAAATCCCAAATAATATCTTCTACATTTGCATGTTCTCCATGCCAACCATCTTTGACCATATGAGCCATTGAAACAAGCATGGCGCGAGGGTCACGAATAATAAAGAAATTTGCCAGACTATTTTTTTTATTCAAAAACTCCTCTGCTTCAGCAGTGTAGGTCATATGTGTCCAGAGTAGAGAGTAGTTACTATTAAAAGCAGCGGCGAACTGTTTTGGTATTGGTCCCGCTGTGGGAACATGTAGTGGGCCTTTGTAATGCATTGGAGGGTCAAATTGATTTATCTGATTAAGGCGTTTCCATTGCATTGCGTTTGGACGGATATGGTTGATATTATTATAGCCTGATTGTAGTTTTGGGTTACCTAGCAAAGAAATACATTTCAATAGCAAATGTGTTCCGCATTTAGGCATATTGATAGTTACCACTTTTGTAGAGCGGGCTATTTTTTTAGTACCAGTTGTTTTTAGCGTTTGATTGAGCGTGGGTATTTTTATCTTGCTGGGTGGGGGTGCAGGTTTTTTTGTATGGCTTTTAGCATATAAACTACATAGCGCTATAAATTGTATTATTAATAAAAAAGAGCTTTTTATTTTCATAGGGTAACCTTTTTAGTCTAAAGATAATTATGTGGTAATTTACCAATTAGCATCTTTTTCATATCCTAAATCAATAAGCAGTTGGTTTGCCCCTGGCACCGCTTTATAAGCTGCTTTCATCTCAGGGGTGAATATTTGTTTCCAACCACTTATTTTTCCTTCTCTGAATGTAGCTGTGCCGCCAAATAATTGATCGCGCACTGCCTTAATTTGCTCAATAGATGCATTAACGCCAATGTGTTTGGCAATATTGGTAATTTCTTGTAGCTGTTGTTCATCAGATCCGCCACCCTTGGCTCCAATTAAGTTTTCAAATTTGACAGTATAGAAATTTTTCTTTTGCATCCACGGCAAATATAGTTTATAAAAATCGGTTACTCCTAATTCCCAAATAAGTGGATAACCGGTATTGACAGTGACGCCCCAACGAATGAAGTGTTTTTGTCTGCCATCAATAAAATCCCAAATAATATCTTCTACATTTGCGTGTTCTCCATTCCATCCGTCTTTGACCATGTGAGCCATTGAAACAAGCATTGCGCGTGGATCACGAATAATTAAAAAATTTGCCTTGCTATGTTTATTCAAAAAGGCTTCTGCCTCTGGTGAATAAACTAAATGATAAGACAAAAGATCTCGTATTTTACTATGAAAAGCTAGTAATACATTTTCAGGAATGGGTCCTGCTGTAGGGATATGCAAAGGGCCTTTATAGTGGTGCGGGGGGTCAAATCGATTAAGTGTATTCAGCTTTTTCCATTTTGCTGGGCTTGGCTTTAGCGCATTGGTACGATTATAGGGAAATTGCATGCGTGGAATATTAAATAATGAAATACATTTTAATAATAAATGTGTGCCACATTTAGGTATTGTTACGCACATTACGATGGGCGAAGATTTTTTTTTAGGTATAGACGTTGATTTTTTTATTGCATAGCCACTGCATACAATACTGAAAATAATGCTTTGCATAAAGGCCAGGCTAAATCTTTTTATATTCATTGTTTTTCTCCATAAATAGAGGATGATCTTTTGATAAAACATGCATCTCAAGGTATATATGCAATAGCTTTTTTATATTGTGCTGATATGAAAAATTATGCAATGCATGTTTATGGCATTCCTCTGCTAATCTACTGCGTAGCGAAGGGTGGTTTATATACGTTTGAATGCAATCAGCTAATTCGCCTGGGTTGTCATGATGAAATAATAATCCTGTCTTGTTGTTAATAATAATGCGATTAGCACCGGTGTCAAAAGTGGCAATGATAGGCTTTTTGAGCATGCTTGCTTCTAATAAAGTAATAGGAAAAGCATCTCTTGTGCTTGTATTTACAATGATATCACTATGATAGGCTAATCGGATTGGGTCATTAATGTAGCCTAAAAAATATACATCTTTATGCAGTAGGCTGAGCTTTCTGGCTAGCTTCATACACGCCTGCTGGCAGGCTCCATACCCTGCAAGTATAAGGCAGGCAGGAGTTTTGTATTTGTTGATCAATGTTGCAAACGCCTTAATAGCAACGGCTTGGTTTTTACATGCGTAAAAATTGGAAATAATCGTGCACACTGTTCGGTTTTGAATATCAATATTGAATTGCTGTTTAAAGAATTCTTGTTTTTCTTGGCTAGCTATAAATGATATATACGGTTGCTCGTTAAATACAGGCTCTCCCTCATAAAAAGGTATATTTTTTACATTTCCTTCAGCGACAAGTTTCTTGAGCGTAATGGAGCTAAGGCAAATAACACTATCGCAAATGGAGAGATTTTTTTGATAGGCAGGCGCATCGCTATGCAATGTATAAATAATTTTAATGGGGAGTTGTTGTTTAAGTATTTTAAGCGGGGGGAGATCCCAGGGGTAGTTGGCATGTATTAATTGAACATTGTACGTGGTGCATATGTTTTTTAAAAAACACATGAAATGGTTGGTTTTATATAATAACGTCCCCGTGCAGGCAGAGGTGGATAACAGATTTTTTGTAGGCTTGGGTAATTTATAGAAAATGATTCGAGCAGCAGATTTTTTTTCAAACGCCTGAGCTACTTGGTCATCATATTGCATGATTAATAGGGGATTCAAGTTAAGTTGATCTAGTAATCTGTATAGGCCCATACAATGCGTTTTTACACCACCTTTTCCGGGGGACAAACACAGAATTACGATATGTTTGTTAACATTACTTTTAGGAGAAGACATTTGTGTTGCATGTCCAGGTGATAAGGGTGCTGCTACGGTGCAAACTATAATGAGCAGAATAATGATTAGATTCATTTTTTGGTTTTCTCATGGAGGGTTAAATTACGCAGCAAAGTTGGTTTGGTGCCGGGGTGTTTAAGATTATCCGTATAAAACGTGCTATGTTGTTAACATATGGCTACGAAAAAAATCAATAATTAGTGCAACAACAAAGAGGTAAATAAGCATAGAGATAGCTGTAAAATGTTATTTTTCTTGATTAATACTGTGCTGTCTTTCTATTTTTTACCAACAAATAATATTGTTAAGATGTGTATTTTACATAGTATGGCTGTGTATGAAAGGAGCTTGTTAATGCATGTACTATTACGCTTGGATCTGTTAAAAATTGCACTAATAAGTACTGTTTCGCTTTGTGTGTGGGGAAAAGAAAGCACAGGTGTTCATCGTGAAAAAAGTATAGCCCCGTTTGCTATTAACATAGTCGAAAAAGTGAAATCCGCTGAACTTGTTGAAGAACAACTTAAATCGTATATCCCTCCTAAAGAATATCACTTGGTAGTGGTAATTCCTTCGTATAATAATGCGGAATGGTATAAATTAAATTTAGATTCAGTATTTGCGCAGGACTATAAAAACTTTTCTGTTGTGTATGTTGATGATGCTTCTTCTGATAGAACAGGGTCATTAGTGCAAAAATATATTACTGAAAAAAAACAGGAGCACAAAACAACACTAATTCTAAATAAAGAGCGGCAGGGGGCATGTGCAAATTGGTACAAAGCAATCAATATGCTGCCGCCAGATGTTGTTGTTATATCGATAGATGGTGATGATTGGCTTGCAAAGCCAACGGTACTTTCTTTGATCAATAAGATTTATAACAAATATGAGTGTTTATTGACTTATGGTTCATATCAAGTATATCCCAAAATGCAGTATAAATTTTCTAATGATAAGCAACTTCCTAATTATGTTATAAAAAATAGCAAGTATCGCTCTTATAGATGGACTACTTCGCATTTACGGACGTTTAAAGCAGGATTATTTCAACGAATAGAAAAAAAAGATTTGGAATATAAAGGTAAGTTTTTTTTTGCTAACTGTGATTTGGGCATTATGTTTCCTATGCTAGAAATGGCAGGAGATCGGTCGGTATATGTTCCAGATGTTTTGTATATATATAATAGAGCTACTTCTTTGAATGACTCTAAAGTGCTAAAAACGCATAGCCCCCTGTCTTGGTATATTCGAGGTCATCAAAAGCGATACACTCTGTTACCTCCTGGTGTTGCTTATTAAGCTACTGAGGAGAAATGATGAAGAATCCAATATTGAACATAATTTTTTTCAATATGCTAGTGCAAATGTTGCTAAATTGCCAAGCAAGTAATAGTACAATTAATTTGGTAGCTGCAAGAGACGAAGATCCTTTTTCTATTTCGTTAGTTGAAAAAGTACCAATGCGCAATTTGTTAGCCCAGAAACTTGTAAGTTATACGCCACCAAAACATAATCCAATTGTTGTGGTTATTCCATCCTACAACAATATGCGTTGGTATAAGCGAAATTTAGCCTCGGTCTATGCTCAGGATTATGATAATTATACCGTAATTTATGTGGATGATGCTTCACCAGATAATACCGGAGATGCTGTTGAAAAATATATTCAGCTAAAGGGACAGGAAAAACGTACAACATTGATTAGAAATAAAGTTCGTCAAGGGGCATGTGCAAACTGGTATACGGTGGTTAACTCATTGCCTCCAGAAGCTATAGTAGTTAATCTTGATGGTGATGATTGGCTTGCGAAGCCAACAGTACTTTCGTTGATTAATAAGCTCTATAACAAACATCAAATTTTCATGACCTATGGTTCATGTCAGCGATCTCCCTATGAAAAAACGTTGCTTTCTTCCTATCAGATTCCTCAAAAAGCGATTAAGAAAAATAATTTTCGTGGGTGGTGGTGGGCTACTAACCATTTACGCACCTTTAAAGCAGGCCTTTTTCAACGTATAAAAAAAGAAGATTTTCTCTATGAAGAAAAATTTCTTCCGACTAGCTGTGATGTTGCTTTTATGTGGCCAATGTTGGAAATGTCAGGGATTCCCTCCAAAACGGATCTGCAAGTAATGGTCGGAACAAGGTCGTTATATATTCCAGATATTTTATATATTCATAATCATGAAAATCCTATTAATGATCGTAAGGTTGCAAGAAAAGAGCAAATATTTTTTGCACGCTATTTAGCGAAAAAAAAGAAATATGAACCGTTACCGCTTGGAACTTTTTTTTAAAGTGGTGCTTTATAGGTATAAAAATTTTAATATTTGTATGAGAGGATTGTAACTGTGCAACCGCTATATGTATCAGTATGGAGTTTTATAAAGAGGGCTTTCTTTTTGCTAGTGGTTTTTTCTAAGGTATTAGCAATAAGCGAAGTAATTTCTCCAATAGACAGGGAAATAGGTAGGCAAGTCACCCCTAAAGATTTAAATATCTTCTTTAATGACCCTGCTTCTTATATTGTTATTAAACCATATCAACAAGAATCTCCACCTGAGGTAAAAAAAACTACTATAAAAAAGCAACTATTTTCTTTGTATCAGGCGCCCCAAAAAGAGCTGAAGTTTGTTTTTATAGTACCATCATATAATAATGCTAAATGGTATAAGAGAAATTTAGCGTCTATTTTTAATCAAAAATACGATAATTATCATGTGATTTATATAGACGATGTTTCTACTGATAAAACGGCTGATTTAGTAGAGGCTTTTGTGGAAGAAAGAGGGATGAAAGAGCGCTTTACCCTTATAAAAAATAAAGAGCGAAGGCATATGGCGTATAATCGTTACCTAGGTGTCCACAGCTGTAATGATACAGATATATGTATAGCTCTTGATGGTGACGACTGGTTAAAGGATACCGACATTCTCTCTTATTATAATTCTATATATCAGGATAAAAATGTATGGGTGACGTATGGGTCTTTTATTCGTTTCCCTTCAAACAACAAAGGTAGTGCTTGTGGAGCTATATCTTCTCAGGCAATTAAAAAAAATAAAATTAGAGGAGAAAAGTGGACGGCATCTCACTTGAAAACATTCTACGCATGGCTTTTTAAACAAATCAGTATAGAGAATTTTAAATATCAAGACGAGTTCCTTAGAGGAGCTACCGATTTAGCAATGATGTATCCTATGCTCGAGATGGCCGGTAATTATAGCAAATTTATTCCTAAAATAACGTGTGTATATAATTGTAGGAATCAAGATGCAAAGGGCAGGAGTGAAGAAAGAGAAAAAAGAAAAAAGATAAGTACTTATTTAAAGCAACAACCTCCAGCCCAACCGATTTTTATAGCTGCGTAGTGTATTTTCTGTGTGGATAATGTTACCATGCATCATCTTTTTCATAGCCCAAATCAATCAATAATTGGCATGCTCCAGGCACCGCTTTATAGGCAGCTTTCATCTCAGGTGTAAAATGGCTTTTCCAGCCTCCAGTCTTACCTTCTCTAAAGGTAATAGTTCCACCAAAGAGCTGATTGCGAATGTGGAGAATTTTTTCAGCGGTAAGTTGAACGCCAATGTGATTAGCAATATTTTTAATTTCTTGCAATTGTAAAGCGTCCGAACCATTGCCTTTTGCTCCAATCAGATGTTCAAACCGTACGGTATAAAAATGAGGGGACTTCATCCAGGGGAGGTAAAGCTTGTAAAAATCAGTAACGCCGAGTTCCCAGATTAATGGATATGCTTCATGCACAGTGACACCCCATCGAATGAAATGTTTTTGGCGACCATCAATGAAATCCCATATAATATTTTCTACATTAGCATGTTCACCATGCCATCCGTCTTTAACCATATGGGCCATCGAGACGAGCATTGCACGTGGGTCACGGATAATAAAAAAATTACTTAATGTATTGCGTGCAAAAAAATCCTCTGCTTCTGGCGTATAGGGCCAGTGATACCAAAATAATCGTTGGTTACTATGTGCCATGGCTGAGATGAGTATTTTTGGGAGGGGCCCAACGGTTGGAATATGAAGTCTCCCTTTAAAATGGTTTGGTGGATCAAATTGATTGACGCGTTTGTACAGTGCTTCAGCAAATGGGGAGGGCTTGACGTGGCGGTCGCTTTTATAAGAGCTTTCTAATCGTGGTATATCAAACAAAGAGAGGCATTTAAGGAGCAGATGGGTGCCACATTTAGGCATGGTAATGCACACAACCTTATCCTGGGTAGATACCTTTTTCTGTTGTTGGATAGGTTTGGTTACCACTGTTGTTGGGATCATAAGTAGTAAGAATACATATAATAAGTAATACATAGAGAGAATTCTTTTTCCTTTTTTGCATGGGTATTGCATATGGCTAGATAGTTAGTTAAAAATTAAAATAATAGATATTGGAGAAGGAGGATAGTCATAAATTTTTTGGTCACTGTTCCTTGATATTAAAAGAGAAAGGCTAGTATGCGTTCTATGACCACGAGGCTTTGGAGTAGTTTTTTTAGTATAGTTTTGGTTTTCAGTATAAGCATATCTTTTGTAGATGCTAAAAAGAGAATACAGCTTTCTTGTGCTTCTGTTCTAAAAAA
Source organism: uncultured bacterium (assembly GCA_903825355.1). Lineage (GTDB taxonomy): Bacteria > Babelota > Babeliae > Babelales > RVW-14 > CAIKAH01. Next base: position 12,318 of record CAIKAH010000006.1, read on the forward strand.
AAATCAAGACAAGAAAGTTTGTTAAAAATTTAAATGAGTTTTTTAATAATCCTGCATCTCATGTGGTGATTATACCTTACGATAATCCAGTAGGGGTCCCTCTCATAAAGCCTTTAACTTCTTTGTATCAATCAGAAAAGAAAGAGCGAAGATTTGTTTTTATTGTTCCCGGATATAATAATGCTCAATGATACAAGAAAAACTTAGAATCCATTTTTATGCAAAATTACCGTAATTATCATGTTATCTATATTGATGATGCGTCAACTGATGGTACGGACAGGTTAGTACAAGATTTTGTTAAAGAATGGGGAATGGAAAACCGCTTTACGATTATAAAAAATAAAGAGCGTAAGTATATGGCATATAATCGCTATATGGCTATTCATTTATGTGCTGATACTGATATTTGTATTGCGCTCGATGCCGATGATTGGCTTGCTCATAACGAGGTACTTGCTTACTACAATAAGGTATATCGAAATAAAAACGTGTGGCTAACGTATGGCTCTTTTATGCGTTTTCCATCTGGCGATCCAGGGCTTGCATGTGCACGGCTTCCAGATAAGGTAATACAGAAAAATAGTGTGAGAAAAGAAAGGTGGATGACATCACATTTAAAAACGTTTTATGCATGGCTTTTTAAATTGATTCCAGTAGAACAGTTTAAGTACGAAGATACCTTTCTTGCAGGGGCGACTGACCAGGCCATGATGTACCCGATGCTTGAAATGGCACATTCGTATAGTAAATTTATTGCAAAGAAAACATGTATGTACAATTGCCCTGATGATGAAACAATGAGCCCATCCATGCTTGCGGTAAAAGAATATAGAAAAAAAATAGGCGATTATTTAAGAGCACAAAAGCCGTTTCGGCCTATTAAAATTAATGGTATTTGAAAATTGATAGAAGGAGGCTGCTTTATCGGCAGCCTCCGCATAGAAGCTAGTTAATATAACCTTCTTGTTTCAGGTAATTAACAATTATATCTAATGATTCTTGTACCGGTGTTTTAGTGGTATCGATAGTTAATTCTGGATTAAGTGGTGCTTCATAGGGGTCAGAAACGCCAGTAAATTCTGGAATCTTTCCTTCACGTGCTTTTTTATAGAGCCCTTTAACATCACGTTGCTCACAAGCTTCAATTGGTGTTGACACATACACTTCAATAAAGTTGCCAATTAATGCGCGGCCGTAGTCACGATCAGCATTGTATGGAGACACAAAGGCACAGAGAGCAACGCCGCCATTTTTAGTAATTTCATTTGCTACAAAGCCCATACGGCGGATATTTGCTGAACGATCTGCTTTAGAGAAGCCAAGGCCAGCTGAGATATGCTTACGTACTTCATCGCCATCAAGAATAGTAATGCGGCGATCTTGTACTTCTGCAAGCTTAAGGGCAAGCGCATTGGTAATAGTTGATTTGCCGGCACCCGAAAGACCAGTAAAGAATATAGTGAAGCCTTGCTTGTTTTTTGGCGGGTAGCTAACACGTAATTCTTCTGCTACTTCAGGATAGGTAAACCATGCTGGAATTTCTTTCCCATCGCGTAGGATGTCGCGCAACTCAGTACCAGAAATAGACATTGTTTTGGTGCCAGGTGCTAACTCATCTGCACTGTGGTATCTGCCATCTGCTGGGACGTACATCATTTCGCTGAATGGCATCATTTCAATCCCAATTTCTTTTGCATATTGAGCAACCATTGTTTGTGCATCATAAGGGCCATAAAATGGTTTTCCATTACTATCTTTTCCTGGGCCTGCATGGTCACGACCAACAATAAAATGTGTAGCACCATAATTTTTACGAATAATAGCGTGCCAGAGGGCTTCTCGTGGACCAGCCATACGCATTGCTAACGGCAATACGGCAAGCGTTGCATTTCCAGTAGGATAATGTCTCATTAATTTCTTGTAACAACGGACGCGGGTAAAGTGGTCGACATCGCCTGGTTTGGTAAGCCCAACTACCGGGTGCACGAGCAAATGAGCGTCTGCTTGTTGAGCCGCGCGTTGTGTTAATTCAACATGCGCACGGTGCATTGGGTTACGTGTCTGAAATGCTACAATTTTTTTAATTCCCTGTGTTGCAAAATGCTGTTTCAATTCAGCGGGCGTTTTGCGCAGTTCATTAAAGTCATAATGTTGTGGTAGCGCTACCTTAGTAACCTGTCCACCAACATAAAAAGGTTTTGTTTGTTTAAGAATATAAGCAGTACCAGGATGTAGCATATCTTGAGTGCCATAAACTTTTTGTACTTCATTGTTTTTGTCAGGCTGCCATGCTTCCTCAACTGCCATGGTAGCAATGAGATCACCTTCTGCTGATTTGAGTGACAGCACAGGATCATGTTGTAAATCAGCAACTACTTCTTCACTAACATCCAAAGTAATTGGCATTGGCCAGAGTGTGCCATCTGCCAAACGCATGCGCTCTACCACACTTTCATAATCAGCTTTTTTCATAAAGCCTTTGAGGGGGGCAAATCCTTCATTGAGCAGAAGTTCTAAGTCGCAAAGTTGGCGCGTTGTAAGGGTAACTGAGATGTTTGAAAAAACATGTTGCGGAAATAGTATAATTCCAGCTAGTAGCATTTTTTTGCATAAATTATTCATCTTTTCTCTCTCCTTTTTGGTGGTGATAATTGTTTCTTGTTAGGTGCTAAAGTTATGCTTCACATCTATCATCCTCTATAAATTTACTTTACTATCATTTAGTGACGTTATTAAATTCCATCGTACACATCATGCTAAAAAAGGCAAAAAGTCTTAGAAGGGATATCTAACATGAGGCTTAATTATTACATCTTAATTCTAGCGCCGGTAATAATTATCGTAACTATGGGGTTGGGCGCCAAGAGTACTAGGATGCAACGAAAAATTGCTCTTGATAATGAAATAGCACGCAAATATAAAGCTCCGCTTGCTCCATCAAAAATAATTTGTATTACGGTGCCCAAGTGTGGTACGCACTTACTAGTAAAATGTATTTCGCTATTTGGTATTCCTGAATTTTCAGCAAAATATGATAAAACGTATCAGTCTAAAAAAATGAGCGCCTGGAAGATAAAAAAATATAAAAAAATTATCAAAAAATACCCCCCCCATCATTTTAAAGGAGAAATGCATACGCCGACAATGGGGCCTCTACCACAGGGTGTGCATCAACATATGCTCGATAGGGCGTCTAATTTGCTCAATTATCATTGGGCCTACACCGTAGAGGCTGATCAGTTGTTTAATGAAAACGGTATTGCTAATTTTTTTATTATTCGTGATCCGCGCGCTATGCTTGTTTCAATGGCATACATGGTTAAAGACGGCCGTCTCGGAGAGCATGCGGATGTGGAGGCGATTATTTGGGATTTAATTGATGGACGTCAAAAATCATTTGTTCCCTGGGGCGTTACGATCCACAATGCTTACCCACTGATTTGGGAAATGGGAGTAACGCAATTTTATAAGCTATTTTTGCCATGGATGAATGCAGATAAATTTTTGACTATCCGCTTTGAAGATTTGATTGGCAGCAAAGGAGGGGGGGGGAACGTTGCAACTGCAGACCATTAATGCTATTGCCCAACATATTGGTATTTCATTGCCTCCAGAAAAAATTGTAGCGGTCCGTGACGAGCTCTTTGGTAGGAGCATTACCTTTAGAGAAGGGAAAATCGATGGGTGGAAGAAACATTTTACCTCTGAAATGAAGGCCGCTTATAAAGCAGTTCCTGGGGCAAATCAGTTGCTCATCGATTTAGGCTATGAAAAGGATGCTAATTGGTAGATAGATCGTTGGTTTTTAGAAAATATTGGATAAAGGATGTTGTAATGGTATTTAGAAATCTATGCGCATGGTTTGCTCTCATGTGGGCTATTAATGCAGTATTTACCTTGGGGATGGCGGCAGAGCAGGCAAACAAGCCGGAGAAAGTGGTTTGTATTTCTATTCCAAAATGCGGAACTCACTTACTATTGAAGTGTATCTCTCTGTTTGATTCATCTCAGCATAAAGTGCAGCATAAAACAACTAAGTTTAAACAGAGCAAAAGAGAAAAATTATTTTTTCAACAGGTTAATCAATATAATCCGCCGAACCATTTTAAAGGGCGATTACACGTACCAACCATGGGTCCGCTCCCCGCCATGATTACTGACAATGTGAATAATAACCGTTCTCTTGTTAAGTACCAGCATTGGCCATATACCAAAGAGGCAGAGCAGTTTTTTAATGAAAAAGGTAGTGCTCATTTTTTTGTAATGCGTGACCCGCGTGCCATGCTTGTCTCAATGGCTCATATGGTTAAAGATGGCTGGAAAGGAGAGCACGCTAATGTGCAAGATGTTATATTAGATTTCATTGATGGACGCCAAAAGCACTTTATTAGGTGGGGTGTTACTGTTCATGAAGCGTACCCATTGATCTGGGAGCTTGGGGTGACCGATTTTTATAAGCTTTACTTGCCCTGGATGCATGCAAAAAAATTCTATACGGTGCGCTTTGAAAATCTCATTGGTGCAAAAGGCGGTGGCGCGGATATGGTGCAGTTACAGGAGATTAATAATATCGCGATGCATCTTGGTCGTTCACTTTCTTCTGAAGAAATTAAGGCTGTACGTGATCAGCTATTTGGCGGAAGTACCACCTTCAGGGAAGGTAAGATTGATGGTTGGAAGAAGCATTTTACTCCTGAAATGAAAACTGCTTATAAAAAGGCTCCTGGTGCAAATCAGCTGCTGATTGATTTAGGCTATGAGAAAGATGATCAGTGGTAAGCAGCGTTGCTGGTAGAGTAGTTAATCTAACTGCGGTATTTTTTGTACAAAAATAGTAGGTAAAAAGGAGCAGCATGGAGCTTAAAAATCTATTGAATATGGTCATTGGTTTTTTACTATGTACAGCGCACTTGCATGCTGTAAATGTAAATAAAGAGCTTATGCATCCATGGAAGAATGTATCTTCTCGTTACAGCGATTATTACAAATCTTCAGACGTCAATAAGGTCGATGTAGTTCATATAAAGAAAAAATATATACTTTCTTCCGAGCCAATAGATGTTATTTTTGTGTGCCACGCAAAAGATGCACGCACTTTAAATTTGGCTATTGATGGCATTAAGAAAAATGGTCAAAATGTGCGGCGGGTTATCGTTATTTCTTCGGAAAAATTGACGGATCAGGCAGAATGGTTTGATGAAGCACTCTTTCCCTTTACTAAAGAGATCTTAGCTTTAGAAATCTTTAAGGGGAGTGAACAAGAAGCTAATGATTTGGTTGCAAAGCCTAACCCGTCCGGCTTAGTGGCAAAAAGGCCTCGTATCGGCTGGATTTATCAGCAGTTGCTGAAGCTATATGCCCCTTTTGTTGTCCCTGGAATATCATCTAATGTCTTAGCTGTTGATGCAGATACGGTCTTTTTGCGTCCTGTGGCTTTTATTAATGAACAGGGGCAATCACTGTTTAATACAGGGAAAGAATGCCATGTTCCTTATTTCAAGCATGCCGCACGGTTGCTGCCAGGCTTTAAGCGACAGTATATGCAGCATTCAGGTGTTTGCCATCACATGTTATTTCAGCGTTCGATATTAGAAGATTTGTTTACAGTGATATCGAGCGTGCATAAAACTGAGGTGTGGCGTGCTATTTGTAGATGCATAGATTTGAAAGAGCTACATAAATGTGCTCTGTCGGAATATGAAATTTATTTTAATTTTGCGTTTGCTCGAACTGAGCAAGTAAAGGTACGTCCTCTTTCTTGGAAAAATATTCAGTATGGGGATATTTCTAAGCCGCTGCTCGGTGGGCTTGATTATGTCTCTTGTCATCATCTTTTGTAGGCTTTTTATTGCGATTGTCAGATGAGGTGTAGTTTTTTCAAAATGTTATCCCAGTATGCAGAATCGCCGTGTACTTTATGTGTTGTATCATTTGCGGGGTACATGAGAAACTCTTGGACCCCTGGCACATTCCACGGCTTTTTCATATGCTGTGGATCTGTAGGCGCGATGAGAGAAAATTGCTTGGTTGGATATAAGGTGCGCAGCAACGTATATAGTTCTGCGGCCTCGTGCTTCTTAAGGTGGGTGCGAAAAAAATAAATGTATTTTGCTTGTTCTATTGATTGATAAAACCGTTCAATGCGTCGTTGATATTTTTCACATACAGCATCATAGTTAGGGCTTATCCGAAAATTAATTTGATCTAAAAAATTCTTATGGGGATCTCCAAAATCCGCTACGATAGCGGTGTTATCATACAAAAAGGAGACCCCCATGGATAAAAATTTAGC
>CAIKAH010000007.1 GCA_903825355.1 uncultured bacterium
AGCAGAAGAGCCGTATAGTGCTTATGCGGCTGAAACAGATTCTCCAGAAACTGATGTTGACGATAACGAGGATACCAGCAGTGATGAAGACTATTCTTTACACTGCCAACACTGCAGCTTTGTTGGCAAGAATCTGCGTAGCCTCTCTATTCATATGAGCCATATACATCCTGAACAACCACGCATATTACCCCAATGTGAACAGTGTGGAAAAAGTTGTAACGACAGATCTGCCCTCAAAACGCATATACGCATACATACCGGCGAGAAGCCTTTTGCTTGTACCGTATGCAGCTACAGAGCCGCACAGAAGAGCACCCTCAAAACGCATATGAGAAAACTTCACCCAGAAATACCAGAAAATGAAGCAGCAGAAGAGCCGTATAGTGCTTATGCGGCTGAAACAGATTCTCCAGAAACTGATGTTGACGATAACGAGGATACCAGCAGTGATGAAGACTATTCTTTACACTGCCAACACTGCAGCTTTGTTGGCAAAAACCAGCGTAGCCTCTCTATTCATATGGGCCATATACATCCTGAACAACCACGCATATTACTCCAATGTGAACACTGTGGAAAGAATTTTTTCCACAGCAGCAAGTTGACCCGCCACCTGCGCACACATACCGGCGATAGGCCTTTTGCATGTACCGTATGCAACTACAGAACCGCACGAAAGTACTACCTCAACGAGCATATGAGAGGACGTCATCCAGAAATACCACTTGCCTAATATTGCTCAGCTACGTGCCCTCGTACAAACATAAATGCTGCACATGCTATTTTTTCCTGCTCGCCTACAATGATCATGCAACAACGCATAGCAAGAAACTAATGCAGCAAGTGGAAACCAATAGTGGTAAAGCTCTCCCTGACACTGCTACCATTTGGTAGACATAACGAATTCGTAGTAAAATAGCAAACATGCTAAGAGCTTATCGGAATATTAATTTGACCTAAAAAATTCTTGTGGGGACCTCCAAAATCCGCTACGATAATAGCCTACAATTTCAGCTACTGAGTACTTCGATGGTATGGCTATCAACATGTGCGCATGGTCTTGAAGCATGCTTCCTTCTATGTTTACACAGCTCTTCTAGCTAGCCAATTCACGGAATCGCTGTCCAATAAACTCCCTAATTTTTCCGGAGAGCACTTTTTTTCTATATTTCGGTATAAATAACACATGGTAGTTGCAGTCCCATTTTGAATGACTTAGACTTGAATACGTTGTTTTTGTCATAATTATACTTGCTTCTGGAAACTGAAAACCTATCTTTGAGAGTCCACTAGTCAAACTAGTGGTTTACCTGTCTTAAATTATTTTTTACTAAATCCTGTTTTAATACGATAGCCTGTGAAAAAATTAGCAACTACTTTGACTCTCATTTCCCTTGTAGCAGGAACTTATCTTAATAACGTATTTGCCATCGAACCTGCTGAAATAAACATACCATCTACACAATTAAGTCTTTTAACCACGAGCCCCCAATCAACATCACAAGCGCAAACAGCAGAACAGGTTGCCTCAGTTACAGCAGCACAAGGAGAGGTCCCTCTCGAAGTAACTATTCCAAATAAAATAAATTCTCTAACCTGCTCGCTATGTAGCTTCTTCGCTGAGAATAGCGAAGAGATATCAGAGCACATGAACAATAAACACCCAGAGCTACTTAGGTGTCGGCACTGCAATACAGTATTTTTAAAGCCTATACAAGCTGAGCAACCATTCAATTGCGATACCTGTGGAGCAGGATTTAATCACGAAGCCTCCGTACCATCCAGGCCAGGCAACCCAGAAGAAAACATACAGCCGGCAACTAGCCAAGAAGATCTTGTTCACACTGAATCAAACGCAACCGATGTAACTAAAGAGACAACAAATCTTTGTAGGTGCGAATATTGTGGCTTTGTCTCGATAGGCAAGATGCAGCTTTCTCGACATTCTAAAGAGAAACATCCAGAAATGTATGCACAATCCTGCAAGTGCAACTATTGTGGCAAAATATTTTCTTTTCCTTATCTCCTGATAAAACATGCGCTCTCTCACACGAAGGAAAGGCCTTTTGTTTGTACAGTCTGTGGCAAAACATACAAATATGTTGACAACCTCAACCAGCATACTAAGAAAAAGCATCCATCAAGAGAGAGTTCCGCAGAAGAGCAGGCAGCAGCAGCCACGCTTTGTTCGCTTCTCGCAACTATCCCTACAGCTGAACCTGAAGAAGAGAAAGAAGCAACAAATCTTTGCATATGCGAATATTGTGGCTTTGTTTCTATAGGCAAGATGCAGCTTTCTCGACATTCTAAAGAGAAACATCCAGAAATGTATGCACAATCCTGCAAGTGCAACTATTGCGGCAAAATATTTTCTATCCCTCATCTCCTGATAAAACATGAGCGCTCTCACACGAAGGAAAGGCCTTTTGTTTGTACAGTCTGTGGCAAAACATACAAATATGTTGACAACCTCAAGCGGCACATTAAGAAAAAGCATCCATTAGTTGATGCAATCACCAATGTCCAGGGGCCCATAGAAAATTCACAAGAGAACCAGGAAGAGGATCAGAAAGGGGCAACCGCGCTTTCTTTCTTTTTGACAACTATCCCTTCAGTTGTGCCAAAAAAAGATGCGCAAGCCATTGTTGATTTCGGCAGTCGATGGGCTCAATCAAAGACTAACAGAATTGCAAAAAACCCTGCTGAAGAAGGTTCTTTTATTGCTGCTGCAAAAAGGTTAAGTACTAACCTTCCTCACAATAATTTTGATGGAGAAATAAGTTCTTTTAGTACTGGTATCTCCTGTGAAAACAGGGAGATCAGCGCAGAAAAAAAAGCCGAAGCAATAATGCCTATTACTTCACCAAATCTATGTTCAACACGAATAGTTGATGAAAATAGTAGCGATGATGAATATATCGATGTGGTAACGATTGAACAATCGAAAGCAGCTGAGCATAATGAAAATACCTCAGCAGATGAGCAAAAACATTCTACCACACTAACTATTTTTCACGATGCAAAAGAAGTGATAGAGAGCCATTTTCCACGGGCACTTACATCAACCCCTGCCAATGATAGTTCGGACGACAACTGCCAGCAACCTAAACCACAAGAAAGTTTCCGCGCTGCTGCTCGTATAGAAGGTCCTGCTGAGCATCAACCAGAGCCACCAAGATCAGCTGATACCCTCGCGTGTAATCAATGCGATTTTATTGGCGTTAGCAAAAAAGGCCTAGCTACTCATATTGGCCAAAAACACGCAGATGCAGCTAACACGATTACTACTTGTCAATACTGCAACAAAATATTAAGCGATACATGGAAACTATCGAGACATATCAAAAACGTTCACCAGAAGAGCAAAAAATTCTCTTGCAGTATCTGCAACTTAGATTTTGTTAGCAGCGAAGCGTACTCCAAGCATATTCTTCAGCACGATGATAAAGGTAATAAAAAGTTTAAATGTGAGAGATGTGGCGTCAGTTTTAACGGATACCGTGGCTACTATAACCATCTCCGATTACATAAAAACCCCACCTCAGTTTCTGCTGCCAGTGCACCTGAATTAATACGTCCTGAACTAGCCCAAGAAACAAACGCTACACACGATACCAAGACGCCTCCATCCGAAACACACTTACCTCCCTCTCCAATTCTTGTCGGTGATGAAAATAGTAGCGATGATGAACATGATTACATGGTAAGCACAGAACAGCCTGAACCAGCAGAGCCCCTACCAGAACATTCTACTACCGCATTAACCATTTTTCACGATCCAAGAAAAGTAGTTGAGAGCCATTTTCCGCCAACAATTACATCAACTGTTCCTGATCATGCAAGCCATCATCAAGCTATGCCAAAGCACATTGCCGCAACTAACAACACACCTGCCGAAATTGAGCTTGCTCGTGCAGTCACTTCGGACGCGCAAGAGTTAAATGATTACGGCAGCGAACAAGAAATGGACTACGGAGGCACTTACCAAACAGATGAACCCGAAGATGTGCTACCCACCGCTACTAGTGACAACAGTGAAGCAAGCCCATCATTAGCTGATCATGATCCTGAAGAGCCTATTCACAATGAGCAAATCGCAATCAAGGAGAGTGAAACAACCGAAAATTCTTTACAGTGCAAACACTGTGATTTTGTTGCTATAAGCAAATCAGGCCTTGCTGCCCATTTTGGCAAGAAGCACCGAGAGCTAATTCCTCAATCAACTGAATGCAAGTACTGTCACGCAGTGTTAGCCGATAGATGGAAACTTGATAGACATATAAAAAACCTACACACGGACATAAAACATTTTACATGTCCTATCTGTAAGCTTGTGTTTCAAAGCTCTAAAGCCTGTGAAAAACACGTACTTCAGCATAATGATAAAAAAAATGCCAATAAAAAATTTAAGTGCTCTGCATGTGGCGTAGGATTTGATAACTACCGTGGATATAACCACCACAAACGGTTGCATGAAAAAAATACTTCGACCCCTGTTCCTGTTCGAGCGCTAACTGCAGAACAACCTGAACCAGCTCCAACTGCGGCAAGTAAAAGCACCCATCCTACCGTTGAGTCGGCAACTGCTATGCTTGGGGAACCAACAGAGATTGATTATTATAGCAGGGAACAAGACATAGACTACGGAGATACTTATGTAACAGACGAAGTACAAAATGCTGAAGAACTTTTTGCTACCGTCGGCAGTAAGCCAGCTCAGCCAGGGCCTGAAGGCACTACCGAAGATCCTGTCACTGTTCCAGAGGCAATCATAGAACAGCCCAAAGAAGCTGTGTATGATGAAACTGCCTCAGAAGATGAGCCAAAACATCCTACTGCATTGACCGTTTTTCACGATGCACGAGAAGTAATAGAGAGCCATTTTCCACCAACAAATACGCCACCAAGTCACGATCACGCAGACAAACATCCAGCACCTGCCACAATGGCACTTAATCCCGCAGAAAACAATAGTTGCATATGCAACTATTGCGGCAAAACATTTTATACCCCTCATAATCGCAAGATACACGAAGCAACTCACAGTCTCGAAAAGCCTTTTGTTTGTACAGTATGCGACTATAAAACCCAATGGAACTCTGCCTTGATCCAACATATGAAAAAAAAGCATCACCAAGTATCAGAGATTAAAAAACGTTCCTCCCCAAGCCCAAAAAAGGTTGCAGCTACACCAAGCAGCAACGATGCAACAGCGCAACCAGCGGGCCTTGCTGTAGAGGCATCTGCTCAATTTTCTTCACAAGCTGCGGTTGTTGATTTATTTGATAACTTTGATAGCTTTGAAAACCTGGATGATTTCTACGACTCCATAATCTCTTATCAATCCGAAAATGATTCTTCGGCTGATAACGATGAAAGCGATACCGATGAATATAATTTTATGTCATCGTCGACAAGCAATACCTGCCGTAGCAATAATCCCAATACTATTG
>CAIKAH010000008.1 GCA_903825355.1 uncultured bacterium
CCAGCGGTTTGCTGGCCCCTTCAAGATTTTAGTACAAAATCTGTTGTTTACTGATTAGAAATAATACCACCTGCGTTTGGAATCATCACAAAACCGGTAGCAGGGTCGATTGCAGGAGCCGTCGATGCCCTCCGCTACAGCGCCTCCCATACCAACTCATTAATCTTTCGCTTTTCACTACTCAAATTAATGCCAATCGCGTATATTTTTTTGCCTTGATGGCGGTATTTTGCAGCGTAATCACGTTGCTTAATTTGCTGAATGGCCACAGCTCCAGCTTGATCCATTTTTAATTCAAAAATGTATATTGTTTTGGCCAAATGCACCGACAGATCCATGCGACCTTGATTTGTTGCATCTTCCACCTGCGTAATTGCACCAGCACTCACAAACAGGCCATAAAAGGCAACTTGGTACAAATTTTCATGCGGGTCTTGCCCCCTGCTTTTTTTTAAGGCCAGGTAAGAGATAGGAGCAAGATAGTCATTCAGCAATTCTTGCAACTGATCACACATTTGATCTGCCAACGCCCGATACGTTTTTCGCGCTAATTGATCAATTGCTGATAAATCTTTAGCAAGAACCAGGGGCAACAGTAATTGAGTAAATGAGTGACTAGTCGCCACATTTGGAAAAGCTAAATCAACCTTGACTTCGATAGATTTATCATCCCTAACATAATTTTTTGCCGATTTCATCGTTACATAACCAGCATAGTACAACATTGTCAACGTGCTCATTGCCCCTGGAGCACATGATGTTTTTAGTATTTTAAGCTCTGTATGCAAGCAGTATGGATCAAGCGACTGCAGCTCTTCATAAGCAATAGTTTTTACCAATGATGTTGGCACACCGGAGGCAAACCATTCGTCAATTAACTGTTGTTTACTAAAAACATAATTTAACGCGAATGGATTATAAACACTTTGCGAAAGCGTACCATTATTTACGTCAATGCCAAAATGGTATCCGTTAAAATTGCTACGCAGTATTTGCATGCATTCTTCTAACGTTTCTTTTCGCGTTGCTGCCAATGCTACTCGATGCTCTGAAAAATATCGCTCTATTTCCTGTTCAGTATACCCAACCAGCTCCCCTGCAGGAATATCAAAGCTAATATCATTAAGATTATTCAATGTTGAAAATATCGATGTCTTAGCAAACTTATAGACGCCAGTAATAAAAACAAACTTAAGACAAGGACTCAGCGGCTTGAGAGGGGCATAGAAAAGTTTTAACACATCATGCACAGCTTCAATAAGTGTTTTGTCATGCTGAAGCACATCAAGCAGTGGCTTGTCATATTCATCAATAATCAAAACAACCTGCTTGCCCGTCGAAGAATATATTTTTGTAACCAATTGGCGTAACATTTCATTAATTGGTAATGTACATGCAAAAATAATATTAAAATTATTGGCGAGTTCTAACAGCTGACTTGCAATGTTTTTTTCCACAGCCTCAGCTGTTTGACCAACAGTATTTGTCATATCCAAATGCAAGACCGGGTACTTTTCCCACTCCCAGGTGCTTTCTAACCCGTCAATCCACAACCCCTTAAAAAGCTCTCGGTTGCCGGCGAATAATTCTGCTAGCGTAGAGCACAGGAGAGATTTGCCAAAACGGCGAGGACGAGCCATGAAAAAATAAGTTCCCTCCTTGAAGACCTTATTAATGTGCTGCGTTTTATCAACGTAGACCCCATTCATTTCACGGACTTTTCTAAATGATTGTTCATCTTTGGCAATAAATTGCACTTCACACCTCTTGCTAGGATTGATTTCACTCCTGCGCCAGTTTACCACGGGCGGGGGGATAAAAAAAGGGGCCAGCGGTTTGCTGGCCCCTTCAAGATTTTAGTACAAAATCTGTTGTTTACTGATTAGAAATAATACCACCTGCGTTTGGAATCATCACAAAACCGGTAGCAGGGTCGATTGCAGGAGCTCCCGCAAACTTAACGCCGCTTTCAAACAGCTCGTTAATTGCTGCTGTTGCTTCGTCTGAAATTGATTTTGCTACTGGAACACCAGGAGTATCAAGCGCCGAGTTCATTACCAAGCCACTCACTGAAGCACCCCTGTTGTAGTTCAAGTCGTAACTGCGTGCTTGGAAGATGGTGTTACCATCAACTGCAAAGCCGCCAAGGATGTTGCTGAGCTCAAAGGTATTAACGTTTGGTATGACTTCATTTGCTTTTGCCACATCGTTGCTTACCAGCTTCACGCGATGTGCTGCACCACCTGCATGTGCTGTATCAACGGCATAGCGACGTACTTGCCCAGCGCCAAGGTTGTTTGGATCAGCGTAGAGCACAAACAAGTTGCCTGGTGAAAGTGGTTGACCACGACCGATTGAAAGGTAGTTCATTTGCAATGCGTAGCCTGGTGCTTCTGTTTCGCCGTTGGCGATAACGCGAGTAAGATCAGCTACAGCCACATTTGCTACAGTTGCAGGAGTAAACGCATCACCACCATTACCACCAATATCAACTTGAGCATGGTACACACCAGCACTGGTCGCAAGAATTAAGTTGTAGAACGTTCCACCAGCAACCGGGACAGCCACCATGTCATAAAGCACAGTATTATCAGGTAACCCAAGCGTAACCACGTGCTCATTAAGAGCAGTACCCGGCAGCGCAGGAGGTGCAGCGTTAAATCGATTAGCAGTTACTGCTCGACCACCATCTGCACTGACTTTAAAGCCATACAACTTAGTAGCCGTCATCACAAACATAACATCTTCAACACCAACCAATTTACGAATATCGGTAAAGCTATTATTCGCATTTGTTGGAACAAGTTGGCACGTATCAGGAAGCCCTCCGTAAACAGCAGCAAGAGTCGCAACCCCCACTGTGCCATCATAGCCAGTACCAGCATTTGATGCGACAGCAAGCCCATTGTAGCCACCGATAAACATATAGCCAGTACCTGTTTGTGCTGTACGAGAAAGCTCGACGCATGAAAGTGGCGCGATAGTGTCAAGCACCGGCGCGGCAATGCTTTCATCAGGAGTGGTTGCAGCAGTTGCACCGTAAGTGAAAACCTTCTTGTTAGCAGGAGCAACGGTGAAATCAGGAGTTGGCAGGAAGTCATTACCACCACCAAGACCAGCACTCTTGCCAGCTTCCAGCAATGAAACTTGATCTTTGCCGACTACAGCCATGAGGCTTAAGGCTGCATTATTTTGCGCAATGCTTGCATTCCCAGCGTTACTAAAGCCAGCGGTACATTCGTTGAATGCTGCAATGCTGTGAATACCCGCATCGGCTGCAGGGTAAGCACCACTGAGCACGGTGCCAAGGTTGTTTTCTGGGTTAGCGGCAGCGGCCATTGCAGCTGGATTAGCATCTGCTTTACCCCAATGTGAAACCTTAACCGTATTAATCGGCTGACCGTTAACAGCGTTAGCATATTTATCACTGGTCAGTGCATACACATTGCCTGTTGCTGCATCGTAACCAGCGCCTTGCACAACCCCCAAGTCGCCGCCAACACGTTCAGCTGGCGTCCAGCCAACAATTGCACCATCAGCGTTGAACAGTGCTGTTGAACGGAAGAGACCACGGATTGTTGGGTGACCGTTATGAGCGTCATTCAATGAGATGTACACCGTATCGCCATCGATGTAGAGGTCGGAGATCTTGTCAAGTTGGGCATCGCTCAGGTTTGGCGCGACACGAACGGGGTTTTTTATGACAGCGGTTTGTGAATCAACAACTTGATTTGCAAGATCTGGGAATTTGTTAAACTTGCCAAACAATGCGTCAGCAGCTGTAAGACCGGCATTATCAACAACCGCAACACCGGTTGCAGCATCTACTGCAGCCAAGCGGCCATCGCCAGCAACGAGAGGAAGGGCAGCGAGGGTTTTTGCTTGATGCGCACCACCTGCAGTCACAACATGGCTGTTCACAATCAAATAGTCTTTGTTTGTGCTGGTGACCATGCTACGAATTTTTTTAATGTTAACTTCCATGACTGAAATATCCGCATCCCCACCATTGTGTCCAACAGCAACCACATGATTTACATCATCATCTGGAAACAATGTGTTAAAAGCTACAACTGCCCCTGCTGCTTTAGCTGTTACAGTAGGATTTGAAGCAACAATTGATTGAAAGACAGCAGTATGATCAGCAGGAACATTTGAGCCCTTTGCTGCACTCGCATGAATGCCAGCCCCTTCTGGTGTTACTAGCACTGACCCAACGCCAACCAAGCCACCGGTATGAGCAGCATTAGCACCACCTGCGACCATATCAACACCAACATACAAGCGCTTAAAGCGATCGCTCCAGTGCATATCAACAGCAGCAACTGGCTTAGTAGAACCCATCGGAGTACCTGCGCCCGCTACACCAAGTGATTTTGCCCAGTCAGCGAAATTATAAGCAGCTGGATCCATTGGCAGAGGGAGAGAGGCATTGTTTGCAGGAGCAGCAGTCTTTACCGCAGCAGCCAATGTGTGAATATTTGCTGGATCAAGCGGAGCTATTTGTGTTTCGCCAGGTGTTCCAGGAGCTAAAACTGGAGCGATGATTGCAATACCTCGACTAACGTTATCATCAGTATCCACTTGATCCCAGGGTTTTAGGCTGGTCGCTGCAAAAATTAAGTCTTTACGCAAGCCAGCAGTATCATCAAGCAAAACGTCATTGGCAGCTGCAACTGCATAAACTTGTTGCTGTGGAATAGCGCGACGAGCACCACCAGCAGCGCGAGCATCCACAGCATTCAATTGCCCAGACGTTGAAACAGTTGCTCCAGCGCTAGCAACATCGACAGCATAAACAGCCTTGGTCGCGTCATCAGCAGTGTCGTTATTAAAGGCAGCGATAAAATTACCTTTTGGTGGCACCGCAATACCGGTTACACCGGTGGCTAAATTGAATGGAGAATCAACTGCGTTTAATCCTGCCAAATCAACGTTCAAAGCTGCTTTTGCTTGAGCAAGCGGCGTCATAACCAATGCGCCAGTTGTATCAAGATTTGCTTTTGCAATTTGGTAAAGTGCTTGATCCGGAACAAGGGTATAATCTTTAACAGAATTCATATACAAAGCTGGTGTTATAACATCAGGTACAAATTGAGCTCCTGCAAATTCAACAGGACCCGTACCAGAGGTAGGATTACCAACACTTCTTGATGTGCCACTCTTCACCGCCAGCAGCGGCGCATTGGGCGTGATCACCACAAGCGTTAACAGTAACGCTGATAGTTGTTTCATTCTCTCTCCTTTTTATATTAAAAACCTTTTTTCTTTATCCTTACCACCTACAACCTCTTGTTACAACCATCGTTCATGCAAGCCTTTGTGCGATCAGGTGCTGACCACAGTGGCTGCACACAGTGATTGTGCAAAGAGGTGTACAGATTGCTTTTTACCGTATCAACAAAGAGAAATGGTTGCAAGTTTTTGAAAAAAAATAATTCCAGGGACTGCTGTGCGGCAGTCCCCTCACCCCTGCGCACCAGGCTTCGCCTTGGAACCCATGTGCCCCATCTCGGCAATTGTGCACGCCGTCGCCAAAGGCTATGGCGCGCACAGCCACATGCCTTCAGTCGCGCCGTAGCCACCTGGGCGTAGGTAGCAAACAGGTAGAACAAAAATGCGGCTTCTTGGTTCAGGCAACAAAAATATGGTAAGTTAAGTGCTCTGAAATAAAACAGACAGACACCCTAAGAAGTAAACTAATAATTTGAATTAGGAGCTTAAGGTATGATGAATGCTGCCCCACTAAATGATGGATTGAAGCCCGAGGAAAGAGCAAAAATCATTCGCTTAATAAAAGCAGTTGTTCCTGATGCAGAGATTTATCTGTATGGATCTCGTGCAAGGGGAACATATCATCATGGTTCAGATATTGATATAGCCCTGAAATGTAAAGGGCTTACGCGGTATGATGCTGGCGAAGTCAGACAAGTATTAGAATCTATTTGGCTGCCCTATGGGTTTGATGTTATTGCCCTGGATGCTATTGGAGATAAATTATATCAAGCTATTAAAGATGAGTTGGTGCCATGGATCAATTAAACGTTAAACAGCAACAATTAGAAGACGCCCTCGCTTCATTGCCTGAAATTCTTGCCTTGGTAGAGCAGGCACCTGAAATATACATCTTCCCTTTACAACAAGCAGCTATACAACGGTTTGAGTGTTGCTATGATCTGTTCTGGAAAAATGTTAAAACTTTTCTGGTACGTCACTATGGAATTGTCATTGCAAGCCCACGAGGTGTATTTTCTGAACTTGCAAAGACTGGGTTAATTTCATCTGCAGAATTTATACAACTTATGAAAATGAATGAAGATCGCAATTTATCTACTCACACCTATCATGAAGACACAGCCCTGGATGTTTTTCAAGCTATTCCTGGGCACTATAAACTTATGCGCGATTTAACCACACGCATGAGCAATAAAAATAAGGAAGAGTAATTATGCAACCATGGTGTACAGATTGCTTTTTACCGTATCAACAAAGAGAAATGGTTGCACGTTTTTGAAAAAAAATAATTCCAGGGACTGCTGTGCGGCAGTCCCCTCACCCCTGCGCACCAGGCTTCGCCTTGGAACCCATGTGCCCCATCTCGGCAATTGTGCACCATGCTCGCTAACGCTCGGGTGCAGTTTTGCCTGCGACGGGCACGTTGAAGATACGCGCGCGCTCGTTACCGCGCTCAGTCAAAAGGCGCAAATAATTTTTTCTTGGATAGAGTCACTGTCCGGCGATCTGAAAGAACGGATCCGCTTTCGCCAAGGCTTCAGCGCGACGGCGTGAGTACTTGGGTATAGCCGGCCTGTTTTGAGGGCTTCTTGTCCGCCGAAGCTACGAGCATGAAATGCGATGAGCGTAGGAGGATGGTTGCTTGCCGCCAACGCGGCACAATATCTTCACTATACTTTTTTACAGCTTTTGGATCTCTTCAACCGATAAGCCGGTGAGCTCAGCAACCTCATCAACAGACATTTTTTTAAGCAGCAATTTTTTAGCAAGTTCAAGTTGTGCCTCAGCCTTACCCTTTGCTTCTGCTCTTCTGATATCGCCAGCAGCAAGCTTTTCCGCATTGTCTTCCATAGACATGGCCTTTATTTCGCTGAACTCATAAGCCATTTGTTCTGCTTCACTCAGTCTCATGTGCT
The DNA here is from genome assembly GCA_903825355.1 of uncultured bacterium. Classification (GTDB taxonomy): domain Bacteria; phylum Babelota; class Babeliae; order Babelales; family RVW-14; genus CAIKAH01. Next base: position 7,152 of record CAIKAH010000008.1, read on the forward strand.
GCAGTAGTTCACACGCCTTTTTAAATACGCCATGTTGCAGCGAGGCTGGGATTTTTTTAGCCAGTTTTATGTGTTTGAAAAAATAGAGCCATCGCTCAGTATCGTTTTCTAATTCGGTTTCTTTTTTCTCGAATTTTGATAATTCTACAAGCACAAATTCAATGTCTTTAATATCGTGCGCATACGTCTTTATATTAAGGAGGCGGTGATGTGAAAAGTGTTCCCCTACCCGGTGATCTAGATCTGGAATTCTGTGAGTGATAGCTACTACAATCACCGGATAAAGACCTTTGAGTTTTGCCTTAGGATTCAACTGTCCGTAGTATGCTCGTGAGAAATAAAGCATGAACCTTTGCAGGAGGTTCTCTTCTGCATCGTTTTGTATCTCAACAATAAATTTATTATGATCTTCATCACGGCAGTACACATCAATTATTGCTTTGCCAGCTTTGAGCTGTTTATTGCCAGGCACTGTTTCATTGCCAAGAAACGTTATCTCTTCAATCTTACGGCCAGTTAATGCGCTCAGTAATGAGATGAGTAGATTGACGTGGTCATTGCTGCCAAACAAACGTTTGAAGACCAGATCGTTTGTTGGATTCATGAATACTTGAGAAAGCATGGCATTGCCCCTTCCACTATCAGCTAGGTTAAACTACCAGCCACCAGGTTACCACACAACTGACCGGGGAGCAAAAAGAAATAGCCACGCCTCGCCATAACCCAACGGCGACGGAGAGTTGCAAGCTTTTGAAAAAAAATAATTCCAGGGATTCGCTAGGCTCCGTTCTTTCAGATCGCCAGACAGGGAGTTACTGACAAGAAACCGCTCTTTCTCGCCCTCACGGGCTTCGGCCGTTCGACTGAGCTCAGGCTGAGCGGACAAGAACAAATATGTATTTTCTGTTCAGAGAAAATGATCTTTGGCTATTTAAAAGTAACCTTAGCAATAGAAACCGCTCACCCTGAGCCCAGTCGAAGGGCGCCGACCCAACGGGCCAAGAAAGAGCGGCCCTTATTTTGGCCGAGCTAATAAACTGATTAAATCCCACTGACCTTGGGCCAGTGCTCGCTTTTTAGCTTGTGACCATTTCTTAATTTTACGTTCAGCACGAAATGCATCATCTCGTGATGCAAACTCTTGCATCCAAACCACCGATACAGGCAAACGTTTTGCTGTATGGCAGCTTGGAAAAGCTGCATGCACATGTTGAGAAAGCCGCTGCTGCATATTATCAGTGTGACCAATGTAAAAACTATGATCAGCGCATTCAAGCATGTAAGTAAAAAATGACATAGAAGCTTAATTTGTTAAACATCGGTGTGGGGCAATAGACCTATACAAGTGTCCGCTCTTTCTCGTCCTATCGGACTTCGCCCTTCGACTGTGCTCAGGGTGAGCGGGGGGATAACTTTCTTGCTGAACATTTTATCATAACAACCGATAGAATCAACAAAGAGAAGTGGTTGCACGTTTTTGAAAAAACTCTTGCGATATAAATTTTAAGAATTCTAATTTCTTTGATAAAAATAGATTTTCGTTTCCCCGCTCACCCTGAGCTTAGTCGAAGGGCGCCGACCCAACGGGCCAAGAAAGAGCGGCCAGCGTTACTATAATTTTCTGATAGCTTCAACCGACAAGCCGGTAAGCTCAGCAATCTCGTCGATAGACATTTTTTTTGCAAGCAATCTTTTAGCAAGTTCAAGCTTTGCTTTTGCCTCACCCTCAGCCTTGCCTTCAGCCTTGCCTCTTGCTTCGCCTTCTACAAAAGCGTCATATTTTTCACTCTCTTCGCACCGTCTTGCATCAAGAATAACTTCATATTCTTGTAGCTCGTCGGTAGTCATTGAGCCTTCGTTCAAGAGTTTAAACGCCTCTTCAATTTCTTTGGTCGTTTTTAATTCTTGCGGAACCTGCGTACAGTCTTCTGCATTCTGTAAAAAATAGATCCACTTTTCTGAAACCGTCTCTAGTTGATCAATTGTTTTTTTAAATTTGGGCAGTTCAATAAAAACAAATTTTAATTTATCTATTCGATTTTTAAGCGTTTTTATATTCAAAATCCGATGTTCACTGATGCAATCTGGCTCTTCATTTTTATCAAAAAGTGTAAAATCGAGCACCCCAACAAAAATAACTGGCATAAGGCTTTGATACAAACCCTTTTTTTTGAGAGCACGCCCAACTGCTTTAGCCGAATAATACAAGCTACGCTCACCAAAAAAACTTTGATAATCAGACTGCATTTCTATTATAAATTCTCTATGCTTCTGATCTCTGCATTGTACATCAATCGTGCTCTTTTTTTGCTCTAAATTATCAGGGACATTTTGCGGATCACGAAAGAATACTTCTTCAATTTTTTCGCCTTCAGGAAGCTGGAGAATTGCATTCAAAAAGCTCATCACTATCGATGGTTTTTGCTGGTTGCCAAAAATTTTTTTGAACATAATATCGTTTTTGGGGTCTAGAAATTTCATAACTATTCTCCCGATAAAAATCGCTTGCCTGACACAGCTCTGCTGCTAGCTTACCACATATTGGCTACTAGGCCAAATTAACAAAAAGCGTTTTTTTAAGGGCTGCAGTGCGGCAGTCCACTCACCCCTACGCCCTCGCTTCGCTCTTGCCTGCGACGGGCACGTTGAAGATACTCTCGCGCTCGTTACCGCGCTCAATTAACATGCGCAAATAATTTTTTCTTGGATAACAGTCCCCGCTCATGGTGAGCCTGTCGAACCACGCCCCCTTCAGGGGGTAGAAAAGCGGGATCAGAAAGCTCTTTACTGCCGCTCTTCCACGTCCTGCGGACGCGTCGTTCAGAACTTGCGTTCTGTATTTCAACAAGCTCAGGAGGAGCGGCATTGTAAACCCATTTACAGTTTCAAAAGAAGTCTACTATACTTTTTTAGAGCTTCTTAATCTCTTCAACCGACAAGCAGGTTACTTCAGCAACCTCGTCGATAGACATTTTTTTTGCAAGCAATCTTTTAGCAAGTTCAAGCTTTGCTTTTGCCTCACCCTCAGCAAGCCCCTTTGCTTCTGCTGTTTCAAGCGCACTTTGGCGGCACCGCAAAATATCAAGCTCTTTTTCATAAATCTCAAGCTCGACCTTTGTCCAATTATGACGGCTAACTATAGAAAAGGCATCAATAACAGCACTGTTGCCACGCGCTATTTTTTCTGGCGAGTCAACATACTTGCTTGCATCTTTTAAAAAGAAAATCCATTTATCAAGCTCAGAGCTAATTTCATCTTCTGTTTTGGTAAATTTTGGCAGCTCAATAAAATGCGCTTCCATCAAATCCAGATCTTGGCGATGGTCAACCGAATCAGTAAGCACATGATGCGTTACACATCGATCGTGACGATCAAATAAGACAAAATCAAGAACGCCAACAAGAATAACCGGCGTTAACTTAGAAAAAAGCTCTTTTGTATTCAGTTGGTCAGCCAGTACCCTGGAAACATAATACTGACTTCTATTGCCAAAGTCTTTGTGAGATTCAACCTGCACTTCAATAATGTACGACTTTTTATCTTGATCTGTACAATGAATGCCAAGAATACTCAGCCGATCATCTACACATTTTTGCTTATTGAACGTATCCAAAAATTCAACGGTCGTAATTAGTTTACCTTCTTGCCTGCCAAGCACGTTATTTAAAAAATCGATACAAATATTCTTATGCGCTTTATTACCAAATGTTTTTTTAAACACACTGTCAGCAGTTGGTAGTAAAAATTTTGACGTCGCCACGGCTTGGCTCCTTTGAACAATTGACTAAACGGCTACTCTGCAAAAGAGTATCATGTGCCACAGGAGAAGCCAATAAATACCTCATTATGCATACAAAGAGGGGTATGCAGGTAGATTTTCGTCTCCCCACTCACCCTGAGCTTAGTCGAACGGCCCAAGCCCGCTAGGGCGAGAAAGAGCTGCCAGCCTTACTATAATTTTTGGATCTCTTCAACCGACAGGCCTGTGAGCTTGGCAATAAGCTCAACCGACATCTTTTCTGCAAGTAGGTTTCTTGCAAGTTCAAGCTTTGCTTTGTGCTCACCCTCTGCAATCCCCTCAGCCTTGCCCTCAGCCTTGCCCTCAGCCCTGCCCTCAGCCCTGCCCTCAGCTTTAACACGTATTTCCTCATCACGCTTGGTATTTTCTAGAGATTGCAATAATGCCTCAGTATTTTCGTATTCCATGCGCACCATTTTGTCCATCTTCATCAAATTAAGAAGATCACAAGCCTCTTTAAATAAGCCTGTTTCCAGCGCTTCTGGAACCTCCCTAGCACTCCCAATTGTTTTAAGCAAAAACAACCACTTATCTTCATCAGTTACCAGATCATCTTGTTGCTTACAAAATTTATCTAGCTCAATCAACACAAACCCTATCTCTTTGATGTCACGCTCATGTGTTTCTTCATCATGCATTACATGCATTGATCGGTAGCTTTTTTTATGTTTTAACGCGGGAATTTTTAATGCAACAGCTATGACAATTACTGGATACAATTCTTCAAAATTGAAGGTTGGTTCATACTGGCTGGCATACATTCTTGAAAAATAAAGCATCAATCGCTGCACAAAGTCGGTTTCTGGAGCTCGTTGCATCTCAACAATAAATTTATGCCCCCATTGATTTTCACAATAAATATCAACCGTAGTCTTGCCTAGCCTAATTTCAGTATTTCCTGGCAACTGCTCTTGATTGAGAAATTTTACCGTTTCAACTTTATCTTTTCCTTTAAATCTGCATAACGCATTGATAAATGATTTCGATAGATGAATATGATCATTAGAACCAAATAATCGCTTAAATATAAAATCATACGTCGGGTCCATAAACATGCGCATTACGATACTCCTTCAACTATCAGCCAGGACAAACTATTGACCTATTCTACCACATCACTGACACAGGGGTAAAGCGGGCCTGAGTCCGGGACCCGCTTTGGCTAAAAACCTATTTAAACGACCCACTAAAATCTTTGTAGAGGCTATCAAAATTGATGGTACCTTTGCCAACCTTGTAGTTGGCATTTCGTACAATCAACCGCCCTGGGGTATTGAGCACCAAGCCGCCGTCAGCCTGCACACGCACTTGATCAAGCTGCATAGCAGCAGAGCCATCATCTGCCAACTGCAAGCCGTTAACCGTACCACGCCAGTCAAAGGTGAGATTGCGGCACAAGAATAAGGTAGCATCAGCTAAGATGGCAAAGGGCTGTGTTGAAGCATAGGTAAACCGGTTTGGCCCCACCATGGTTACATCATCTACCAGCTGTATGCCGCCAGTGCTAAAGGTAAAGTCTGCTTCCTGCACCCATTTTACGCCACGCATTTTAATGGTGCTCGTGTTACTGGTGCAGCGGATGTTATTACCACGAATACCTTTTAAAATAATGCCATCAAGCAGCAGGGTTGAGTTTTCACCTTGCAGCACAAGCGAGCCGCTTGTGCCCAAATCAAGCACTTGGCCCGTGCCACGCAAAATGGTATTGCCTTCAAACGTCCATTGGTAATCAAGCACTTCATTGCGCGCTAAACTGAGCATCGTCTTATCGCCAAACAGCAACGAGGAGCCAACACCAAATGAAAAATGTTTTGGCGAGACATCACGCAAAATCATGTTCTGGGTGGTAGCATGCACCCCATCAGAAATAATAAACACCGGCTCATCGGTAAGCGTAAAACCAAGAAAGTTAGTGTTACCATCAATCACCACATCAAAATTTTGCGTAGAGCCATCAAGTGCAGGATACACATAAAATTTGCGATACGGCGCCACGATGGCGTATTTTTGCAACAACGAGTCTGACCGGTAGTTGTGAAAGGTGACTGAGTCTTGTTTGACCGAGCGAATGTCACCATTGCCCAAAATAGTAATGTATTTGCCGGTTGGATCTGTAATGAGAATTGGCTGAATATTATTCTGGTCAAGTGTTGCAAGCGTGTCGTAGGTGAGCGATACACGGTCAACGGTCAAATGGCCATTGGTGGTACCATTCTCACTGTCAGCAAACCGCAAGATGTTGCCTTTTGTCACGACAGTGGAACTGCCGTTGATATACCACGTCCCCGAAACAACGGTGTATGAATCGTCCATTTCAATGACCACATCAGAAAGCTTCAAGGTTGCATCATTAGCAACACGAATCTTACCAAGCAAATTGCCTAGGGGATCGGTGTTATCACCGATGCCTTTAATTTGCACGCTTGAAATACTGAGCGTGGCTCCTTGCGCTACAATAATTTCACCACCCGGGCTTTCTGCCGTGCCCCGCAAATCCAGCACATTGCCATTGCCATTAATCTGCCCAATATCTTCAAACGTCCACGTCCCTTGCAAACTGACAGCACTATTAAACTGAATATCGAGGGCGCTGGACCAGGAGATATTACCTGTCCATGTTGCATCCTGCCCACCAAGCAGTAAGCGCCTGCTGTTAAGGTGAATGGCACCATCACCCGTGATAATGGCACTGTCGCCAAGCCGCAAATCATCTTGCAAAATAAAAAGACCGCCGTTGAGCGCAATGTTGGTATTTACGGTGTTTTGCACAGCAACTAAAAAGATCGTATTTTCATCGGCGATAGAAAGTTTATTCGCCCCAAAAAACAGCGGCTGCCCCCGCATGATGCTCTGCCCTTCTTGCGCTTGTACCGTCACCCCGCTCAGCCCCCCGGGGTTGGCGATCATCGCCCCAATGCCATTAGGGCTATCTGCACCTAATGTAATCGTACCACCAGTATTTCTTGCTGGCTGCAGAACTCCATTTAAATTCATCTGTGCATTGAAATAGTTGTACGTGCCAAAATCAAAATAAATAGGATTGCCCTCCACAATGCCCCCACCGGTATTGGTCAAATTACCACGATAAAACGTGACGCCACCAGTTGGTTTGATATTCATGTACGAATTTGAACTAATCAAAAAGCTTGATTGTTGATTGCCAAAAACAGTCTGCCCTACGGGGGAGGCATGGGCGGGGGAAACAATAGAAGAGATCATTACATATATAAATGCAGCGGTATAAAAACTGCTCCTCCTGAGCCTAACCACACTATACACGTCAATATTTTTGCCAAATATGCAACTTCTAATTTGTATTATTTTTATAGTTTTCATAGAGTAGTTTTCCTTTGAACTGCCCGCTCTCTCTTGGCTCTACGAGCCTGCGGCCTTCGACTAAGCTCAGGCTGAGCGGATCAACTAATAAGTCTATCAAAGCTAATATCCCGCTCACCCTGAGCCTGTCGAACAGGCGAAGTCCGCCAGGACGACAAAGAGCGGCCTATTACGCTGCATCCACAATGCCATAATTAAGAGCCGCCGCATTGGTTGCAAGCTGTGCTCCTGGCAAAATATCAATCGCCATATTATTACTTTGATTCGTGCCATCACCCAGTGCAATCCGGCCTGAACCACTACCAAAAAGAGGCGAAGACCAGTCTTGCAGCAACCAGGACATATGATCAACAACCAGATGCCCTTTAACCATTTTTAAACCGGTACTGGAAGGAGCGTAAAGAGAGCCTCCATTCATGAAGAGCGTAGACGTAAGGTCAGTAAATTTAAAATGATTTGGACTTTTATCGGTTGGGTTATAGTTAAAAATAACGTGCATACCAAGTTGTAACGTAGACGCCGTTTTAATGGTCAGATCATGCGGAGCATTGTAATTAAAATTATAGTCACCAATCAACGTAACATTGCCATAAATATCAAGTGCTCCACCCGTAAACGTGTAGTCATCAACCAAGTAGATGGTTACATTTTCTAAAATAAGCTTTTGACCAGCACCCCCAAAGCTTAAACTTGATGTACCACCTGAGGGCTTACGCAGACCAACCAGCGTCATGTTTTTAAGCCGCAACGTGGTACCAGAATGGCCATCAATATCAAAATAAGCACCATTCAAATAAACCGTATTATTGTGCCCATCGATGGTAAGCGATGATGCAATTTCTATCGTTTTTGCTTCCGGCAGCGTGTGATTACCAAAAAGATGCAGTGTCTTGCCTTGGCCATCAAGCACAATGCCATTCGAAAAGCTACAACTCGCGTCTAAAAATAGATCACTGGCCAATGACAGGGTGCCAGTATCATTACCATCAATCGCCCCACGTACAGGAATCGGCACTTGCACCGTCGTGGTTGTACCAGCTGCAATGGTAATGCCATCAGCACTAATAAGGTCAGTTCCCGAATATGAAGTAGCAGCCATCCCCTGCCAACCCAGCATGCAGGCAAGCCATACTATTTTTTTCATTCCATACCCTTTCTCAATTCTGGTGATGTGTTCCTAACTATTTTTCCCGCTGTTTACGATAAAACGGGATGGCACATTTTTGCAAGCATTCCCCAAAAAGCAATAGCGTCTAAAAAGAGCTCTTTTTAGCGTTTTCAACTGCATTTTTACCGTTTTTTAGCCATTAATTAATTTCAAATTGACATATTTGATGTGCGGGGTACGATAAGAACAAGACTATGCTAGTCTGTAGCCATACATATTTGGGGGTTATGATGAATACCAAAAACTTATTACTTTTTTTGATACTGAGCAGCACGAGCACCAGCCTATTGCAAGCATCCACACCAGCACCCGCTGTATGGAGCTGCGATACCTGTACGTTTAGAAATAAATCTTCGGTCGGTAAATGCGAAGTATGTGACACGCTAAAACTGACAGCCAGAAAAACTACTTTTCATGATGATGAAGCTGATGCCGTTGCTATGGTTGCTGCAACATTTGGAGCAGAAGCAGTAACAGCGCCAACTACTCGTCAAGCATGGCAATGCCCTAACTGCTCAACCATTCATTGGGCAGCAGAAACAGCATGTAATTTTTGTAATACTAAACGCCCTGCTATAGCAAAAGCACCGCACAGAGAACTTGAGGACGCAGCGATTGCTGCATGTTTACACCACGAAGAAACATTACGATATAAACGCCAAGAAGCTGACCGCAAGGCTGCTCGCGAGCGAGAAAGGCAAGCTGGTGAACTAGCTGCCAAACGAGCCGCTAATGAAGCAGCAACGCAAGCAACGATTGCCAAAATACGCGCAGAAAATGAATTTGACGCTCACTCACGCAGAGCAGCAGAAGCTCTTGCCGCTGAGTATGCGGCTGAAGAAAGAGCAGAACGCTTAAGAAATACAAGAGCTGACGAAGCAGTAGCACGAGCTTTGGCAGAAGCAGAAAGGGCTCGAGAGGCAGAAGATGATGTCGCAAGCCTGTTACTTGCTATGCAGTTAGCCGAAGAAGATGAACCAGCATTAAGAGAACCAGTTATGAAAGCTATGCAAGAAGAAGCAGACCGCTTGCTGGCCATCCGTTTTGAAGCAGAAGAAGTAGCAACTGCAGCCCGCCTTACACAAGCAGCAACACGAGCTGCAGCTGAAATTGGAGCAGCAAGGCGCAGAGGAGACGACGCTACGGATAGAACTATTCGAGCAACCCGTCCACCGAAGCGACTTCCTGCAGCAACCGCATGCCCACCAGCACCGTTACTTCCTAACCGCACTGGCATTTGTTTTATGAATGCAATGCTACATTGCTTATTTTCTACTTCACGGTTAATTGACCCAATCAGAGCACTTGGTAGCAGATGCCCAACTACAACAGCATTAAATAATGTTTTAAATGCATATTGCGCTAACAGCGTGCCAGAAGCAAGCTTGCTTGCTTTGCATGAAGAAATATTACGATTGCTTCCAGCTGATCATCCACGCAGCGGTGGTGATTCAGCACACACCTACCAAGTGTTAATAGACCAGCTGCACACATTAAACCCAAGCATCAGTAATCAAGTTATTCATCTAGGGTTACCAGATGCAACAGCAACACCAACTTCACTTGAAGAGTTAATTACCTACTACGGCGTTTATCTTAAACAGTTAGAGGATGCTCGCACAAAAATGATTGTAAATGATAAAGAGCTCCTGCCTATTGACGTTAACAGCAGCGTACTTGCTTTTAATATTGCACGGGCCCTACCTGGCAATACAATTAACCAAAAACCAGTTACGCTACCAGAAACATTAACACTCCATGGTGTTGCATTTAAGCTTACAGCCTGTGCCTGCCATGTGCCAGACCATGCATATGCACAAAAATGCTGCGCAGGTAACTGGTTTGCATGTGATGATGATAGATATGTTCGAGGAATTGATAAAGCTACCGTCATGACAAATAACACACAAGCTTACCTGGTTATTTACGAACGCATATAATTTTTTGCACCACTCCCACACCACTAAAAAAGCCGGACTACCTTTCGGATAGCCCGGCTTTTTTATACTTAGAAAAAATACACAACTAGTTTTTATGCATCGACATTTTGGTAATCGATGGCACCACAGTCAAGGTTAATGCTTGCACCAGCATTCAAGCGAATAGCAAGATCTGATGATTCTGAACCATTTCCTATGGTAAACGCTTTAGCCAAAGAATGATTGTTGCTGTTGCTAAAGGTTACTTTGTTATCAAGCACCAATGTTCCCTTGAGCAGAGACACTCCTTGAAAACCTCCTTGACCTGGCGCACAGAAAGTAGAACCAGACAAGCGAAGAATAGAGCTGCGGTCACCAAAATAAAGTCTATTACGTGATTTATCTTGTGGTGCAAACGAGAAGGTGGTGTTGTTATCAAATGAAAGCATGCTGTTGGCGCTTACGGTCAACGATGATGCTGAGCCAAACGTAAATTTGCCGCCACCACGGAACACCACGTCATCAGCAACTAAAATTCTTACATTGCCCCATGATGCTGTCCAGGTTGTTTCTGGTAAGTTAACCACACAGTTTTGCAGCACCAAGGTTCCTGGTCCTTTGATCTGCTCTGCGCCCTCAAGGCCGTTGAGGACCATGTTACGCAGGGTAAGTATTTTACCACTATTAATACGCAATGCAGCTGACTGCCCAGCAAACGAGCAGGTAAAGCCTTGGCCATCAAGCGTCAATGATGATGCCGTTACTTGCAATGTGCGCTCTGCTGGAATACTGATATCACCGCCCATGTGAATGGTTGCAGCCTGTGCTGCGCCAATCGAAGCCTTGTGCCCGCTTGTTGTACCAACTGCTAGTGATGCACTTGATGTTAAAAAAAGGTCAGATTCTAAATTCAGTGTACTTGCATTGCCCAATTTAAGCTGGCCTGAAAGCGGTTCGAATAAATCTATATATACATTAGCACTGGCAGCAACGTTGAGCCCATTAGCTGGACGCACAAAACCACGCAAGCGTCCGCCCGTTGCCATTGACCATTGGCCTGGCAAATAAACTGGGGAGGAAGTGCTAATAAATGATGATGGATCTGTTTGCTCTGAATAAGCACTAATGCCACCTGCAGCTGCATTAAGCTCTGGCAAAGCACATGCAGTGATAGCAAGACCAGTAAGCAAGCCGTGGCTAAGCCCCCGTCGAGTAAGTAGGTTTTTTATCTTCATAATTTTTTTGCTCCTTGTTATAACATTTAAAACTATCTCATTTCACTATTGCTCATACATAATCCCCCGCTCACCCTGAGCTTGTCGAATGGGCGAAGTCCGTCAGGACGAGAAAAAGCGGGGCAATATCACCAGTAACGCTCTTTCTTGCCCTTTGGGCTGCGGCCTTCGACAGGCTCAGGCTGAGCGGAGCTGAAGGCCAATCAATAATTTTAAAAGAACTTTTTAAGGCATAATTTTTATACTTTTATCAATTCAAGATCTCCACCCGTTCGGTTGGAAACTCATAACTACCATCCAGCACAAACCGCACATTATTCAGCGAGACGGTGCAGGTGCCATCGGTACAATTAATTTTTGTACCACTCAGGCCGGTAATTACCATATTTTCTAAGAGCAGCGCTGATCCACTACCACTAATCATTAACCCGCCATGATCACCCAAGGCAAGCGTGTGGTTATTCCCATTGATGGCACACTGACCGTTAAACGTCATGGTTGTATTAAGATCCTGATCAAATGCAAACGTCATTGCCGTCTGATCACCAAAAATCAGCGAAGCGCCTGATCCAATATCAAGGTATGATGGAGAAAAGTATTCTAGTAATGCGTTTTGAATCACTGCATCTTGCCCAGCCGCAACATTTATCAGCGGCTGAGAAGCTTTGGAGAACAGGAGCGTAAAGGTATTGCCATCAAGCGTAGCACTGCTATCAAAATACAGCTGGCGGTTTGGATGCACGACGGTAAGCGCATCAAGGCTGGTGTTGCCGGTGATATGCTGGCTGCCTTGTGTTGGCGCATTCACTCGACGAATCACGCCATTGTTCAATGAAATAACATGCTTGTTATTTGGGTCACTGCCAATAGCTGGCGTAATATTTTGCTGGTCAGCAAAAGAGAGCGTGTCGTACTGCAACGAGCTACGGTCAACGGTCATTGACCCTTGCTGTGCCAGCGTTAAAATTTTATCTGCCGTAACAATCATTGTTTGGCCATCAACATACAAGCCACCTGTGGTGACGGTATAATTATCACTCAGCTCTAGAACCATGTTTGCAAAGCGCACTTCAGACGAATCGTCAGCGAGCACGATGCTGCCATCTTGCACACCACGCAGCACAAAGTTGTGCATGGCAAGCGAGGTATTTGGGTGTATATTCAGCACGCCGCCACCCGTAAGATCAAGCACTCCGCCGTTACCAGCAATAATGCCATCACCATCAAATGTCCAGGTGCTATTTAATACAATATTATTAGTAAAACTTACATCTTGCGCATCTTGAAGCACCAAGTCACCACCAGAAACAATGTCCACCGGCCCGCTAATCAGCAGCTGTTGACCATTAAGGTTGATGGTGCCATTGTAGGGAAACACCCCATTGGTGAAAACTAGTTGGCTAGAAAGCGTTGTCGTCTCACCATTCAGATCAACATACGCATTGAGAGAGCCACTCACAGGGGCGCCTTGCACGGTGTCAGCAATACCAGGCATAGTGGTAGGGATAGAGGCCATGCCGTTAGGAAACACGCCACTAAAATTGCCGCCACCATTTGGCACACGCAGCCCATCAACACTCATCTCTAAGAGCAAGTTGTTTGGGACACTAATTTTGCCATTTTTTACTTTGGGGGTTTTTTTGCTCGTTGTACCTCGCACCCCACGGCTAGCTATTGCAATATTGTTGCCGTAATAAAGTGACCCGCCGCCAAGATCAATTGAGTCTGCGCCATTAACAGAATCAAGCAGTGCGCTGCCAGAAATTTGTATGGTTGAGCTTGAAGAGCCAGAGATAATCTTTGCTTGAGCGCAACCATACCCCGCACAAGCAAATAGTATGCATATATTTATTATTTTCATAACCTGACTTTCATCATTGCACTTGGCAAAAGAGCAGTATCCGCTTACAGCGCGGACACTGCTCATAAATTGCTAATTCGCCGGCCTAGAAATCGTAGTTCAGGCTGCCAGCAATATTAAATGTTTTTGGCACATTCATACCAGCAACGGTGTAACGAGTACCAAGACGCATACGCGTGGTTGCATCAAATTGGTAGCTGTAGTCAAAGCCAAAGCGGTGTTCAAGTTGATTTGAGTAGCGACGCACTGATTCAACATCATAGTCATTTGCGCTCAGCCCACTGACTAAGTCTTTCATTTTTGCTCTGAAATCGTAGAACACATCTAAGAACCCACGGCGTGAAACAAAGCGCTCAACCATGTTGCCAAGACGCATTTTTACTTCGCCACCACGGACTATGCGAACGCGGGAGACGGTGTCGCCAAAGTTTGGCACCAGGGAATCAAGAGCCTTTATTGAGTTACCAGCGGCTAAGGTAATACGATCACCAAATGCAAGATTTTGTCCATTCGCAAGTGTATTAACACCATGACCTACACCAGCGGCTGTACCTACAATATCAAATACTTTTGGCACACGGCGATCAACATGCGCAGGCAAGCTGCAACCAGCGCTCAATGAGATGTGTGGGTTGCAATACTTTTTGTATGAAACAAGTGCGTTACCAAACACTGACAATTCAGTAAAACCGCCATTTCCCAGGTCAGGTGACCAGAGCTTGTTCATGGACTGTTTTTTGCCAGTTGGTGCTTGCCAGCGAGCGCCGACTACCAGTTTATCAAAATGCGCTGAATCAATGTGGCCAGAGACGAACATAGACACATCACCTAGCCCAGCTGCTGAGCCACCAAGTTCATTGATGCCTTTTGCTGCGAGAATGTCTTTGAGATAGCGTTGTGGGTTGTTGCCATAGCGGTTAAGGAACGCAGCCCTTGCATTTCCAATAGCAAGTGCTGCGTTTCTAGCAGCAGCAGCAGCAGCAGCAGGACCAATAGGAGCAATAGCTACTATATCAGCTGCATTAAATTGTGCAGACAAAACAGAATTAGAAAGCGGATTTTGTAAAGTAAAATCATACTCGGCATTGAGCCTATTACGCTTATATAAAATTGGCATATCCATACCAATACTGATATTATTTGCGACTACATACCGAGCCAAACAAAGGTTAACCCCATAACTTTCTACTTTTCCAACAAGGGTAACAATATCATTAGCGGTGCGATTAAGATACGTAGTATTCTGTGGTGGTACTGCTACTGCTACTGCTCCTGCTCCTGCTCCTGGAGCAATAGAAGGATCAAGCTCTGCCACTCCTGCCGCATTCTGAGCAACTAATCTGCTCGCAAGCAAAATATCTTGCAGCCTAATTGGCGCTTCACCAAATGCTAATCGTGTAACGTTGCTGTTTGAACCACCGCCGGATGAGCCATAGGCATCGCAGGCATAGCTGTAATCAGCATTCACACTCAGTTCCCATTTTTTATCATGGAAGAGTGATGCAACGCCCCAGGCTGGTGATTTATAGAGATCAGCAAATTTGCCTGCTTCCATCGCGCGTTCAAGCTCCACTTGGCGCATAGCGCGGTACTGCTCCATCAGCATGGCACGGTCACGACGCTTTTCATGCGCGTTGTGGCGCTTGTAGCCACCATGGTGTTTATGCTCTTTTGCTTTTTTACTGCGAGCAAACACCGTCTCCCCGGCGCTGAGGGACATCAGCGCCGCGAGTAACATTACTATGTTTTTATTCATTGTTTTCATCCTTTTCTCACTTCTTTAAACGCGGTCAGCTTCAGTAAAGGTTACACCAACACCGTTGAGGTCTTTTTGGTTAGCCATGTCAATGTTGAATGGGTTACCATTCGCATCGCTGCCACCAACACCGCTACCATCAGCGGCTTCAGCTGAAACACTTGCGCCAGCAGGCAACTGTGCCACTACCAAGCCATCAGCACGGCGCACAGCAGTGCGGTCGCCATTCACATACACGGTATTGCTAAATCCAGCATTTTGTTGGATTGCTGGCAGCGCAAGAGCACCAGCTTGCAGGCTACCGTAGACTTTGAGTGCATCAGGATTTGCCAGCACACCGGTTACTGATTTGTCGTACCCTGCTTCAAGATCAACGAACCGCACTTGGCCAGTACCATCAGTGGTGAATTGACCTTTGCGTCCATCCCAGGCAATTGGCAATGGCGTAGCAGCGCCAGGAACGTTCAGGTTGCTTGGCGCAATGCCGCCACCGCGGCGCACGTTGTGACCAATTACCAATTTACCAGCAGCATCGCCTGCTCCCAGGGTGAAATTGATACCACCGTCTTTGCCAAATACCACGGCGTTTACAAAGCCATTAGCCGGCAATGTTGTGGTACCACGGCTATTCATAGCAAGTACCCCACCGTTCAGATCGATGATGCTGTTGATGAAGTAGTTGAACTGGCCATAGCGTGAATTAATGGCAGTACCGGCACCAAGATTAACGCGAGCACCTTTATCAATAATAATATTAACACCGTTCTGGTCACCATGTTCTGGTACATCAGAGCCAAAGATAAGCATGTTTGTGCTTGGAGCAAAATCGGCATTCTCACCAATAATGTAGCTACCAACACCGGTTACCCTCAAGCCATTGCTACCACTACCAAATGCTACTGCTGCATCTACAATAAAACGAGCTCTGGTTGCATCAGCGCCCATAAACTGAACATTAAAGCCGTCAAGCAGTACTACTGGCTCGGCTGCTTTTGCTGTTCTATCTTGAGTAATACGAACGTTGCAACCATCAGGCAATACCAATGTTCCACCTAATTTTAATTGCCCATTCCCAACAACACGAATTTCAAGATTGGTGTTTTGCGCTAAGCCAAGGCCACTGAGGCTATCAGCAGTACAATCAATCGTAAGTACTGCATTGTTGCTTGTTACCGCAGGCGAACCAACCACCATGAGGTTAGGAGCAGAATCAGTACCACCTTGGAAGCTCAAACGAGCAGCATTGCCGTCGCCATTAAGCTCTTGTGTGTCGTAGAAATAAAGAGTGGCACCTTGACCAAGAACGTTTGTACCAGCCAACGCACGGAACCCACGATAGCTGTTCGCGGTAGCATCATAGCCCCCAACAGTACCATTAATCACCGTCATGCCACCAGTAAATGGGGCTGTTTGAATTTGCGTTGCATTTAAAATAGCAGTTGAAACAGACAATCCAGCAATTGCAGGTGAATAGAAAGCTGGTTGCAGCACGTTAGCTACCACGCCTTCAACAGAACGTGTTGCTGCTCTTGGAGCCAATTCATCAATCACCGCTTGACGCGTTTTAGCACGTTTTTCATCTAAGTCATGCAGATAGCTTTTTGCTGATAACACATTAGCATGCACTTTTGATGCCGCTACTGCTTGTGGTGATTTTTTAGAGCGCTTTGTCACCCTTCCTGCTACAAGCACTGGCTCATTTTTCTTGCTGTTTTTAATCGCTTTGCGCGTTGGTACACGTACATTACCTTCGGCAATGCGCTTAAGCTGCAAGGTGTTAACACGCTTGTGACGTTTGATGTATTTTGGCGAACGCACAAACGATGCATCCATGCCAGCACCACCAAGCGCAACACTTGATGTAACAATATCATTGGCAAGCTGTTGAATTGGGAAGTTTTGAATAAACAAGTTGTTGTAAGAAAGCATGCCATTAGAATCGATAGAGAAGGCACCACTTCTTGCCAAGTTGAGCATAACGTTTTGATCAGTGAACTCTAGGTGCGCTATACCGTTAGCGGAAGTGAGCTGAATGCCCGGGTCACTGGTGATGGTTACCATTGGCTGGGTTGTTTGGGTGGTGCTAAAACTTACCATCAAGTGGTTAATTGGGCTGTCACCAAAGTAGATGTTATTGTTCAAAATAAATTCAGTGTACGTTGGCAGAGCAATCGTAGCATTGTTTGATGCCTGAATCTGCGCTGCTTCTGAAGCTGGGACTGAGTTGCGAATCATCAAACGGTTGTTTTCATTTTCAACAAAAATATCAATGTTATTGGTAATAGCAGCTATATCAACCGCACGAACGCCGGTAGGCAAGCCTGCATCTTGATCAATCGATGCATTACCTGAAAGCGCTATTGCTGGAGAAGCAACATCATCAACCATCGCCTGCACGCTGCGAAGACCACGGAATGTAACGTTTTCAAGCTGCAGTGTATTGTGATTCAATGAGAATGTTTGAACGTGGTCAAGGGTTATGCCACCAAATGGATCAAGAAGCGGAGCCACATAGAATGTCTTTGGTGTTTTTTCGCTGCTCATCACAAATACGTTAAGAACACCAGTTTCTGCATCGGTATTGACCACTTCGATGGTACCGTTGGTAAACGTAATATCTTGGTCCAGCTTCCATTCCACATTTTGATTAATTTTAATACGTGCGCTACTGAACGCATTTTTTGTTTCATCAACAGGGTTAGTTCCTTGAGCAACCGCAATGTCTGTAGCAGTGGCACGTAAATCCAAGGTGTTAGATTTTAAGTTGCGGAACTCAATGTTTTTAAGCGTTAGAGTACTACCCGGTTGCAGAATAAGTTGTGAATGATTTGGGTCCATAAATTCAATGTATGAACCATTACCATCGATAGAAACTTGACCACTCACCACTAACCGTTGACCTGGATCAAGCGTTACTGAAGAATCAAGCACAATGTTAGTATTGGTTAGTGTATTGCTTACGAGCTGGAAGGTAGAAAGCCCATGATTTTGTGCAAACTTAATGGTTCCACCATTCAAATAGGTAATACTGCCGCTACCACCAGCAGGCACAATAACAGTACCTGGATTTGTTACAGCACCCATTGGGTCAATCCACAACGTAGTACCATCAACAATCAAGCTACCGTTATCACCGACAATAAAATTATTGCTTCCAAGCCCTAATACCGTTGGTCCTTGCACAAGCAGTTGACCACTAAGCGTGTACTGGTTATCAAATTGCAATGTAGTGCTTGATGTTTTTACAATAGCTGAAGTGTCAACAAAACCCAACGCACCAGATCCATCACCATCACCACTACCAATCCCTTTGACCACAATATTATTAAGCTGTAACGCAGAAGATAGCCCAACAAAAAGTGCTCCGCCGCTTGAGAGATCAAGCACACAGCCTTTGCCGTTAATCACGTTGTTACCATTGCCACCACTAAGCGGACCTGCAAAATTCCATTGACCAGAAAGATGTAGCGACCCGTTCAAGGTAAGATCGAGTGCTTGATAAAAAGCAAGATTACCATCCCATAGACCAGTGTATGTGCTGCCAAGATCAAGACGGCGATTGTTGAGCAGAACAACCCCGTCACCAACAAGACGAACATTGTCTGCTAGCGCAAGATTATCTGCTAGTGAAAGAACCCCACCATGCATCATAATATCTTGCCCTAAAACACTTTGTATATTCAATGTAAGCCCAGCGTTGTCATTATGAAGCACTATTGGAGCAGCAAAAGAAGGTTGACCCGAAATGGTATTTTCACCAAAAACAGTCATGCCTTGTAATGTAGTTCCTGGCTCTACGTAAAAACTACCACCTCCATACAACTTCAGAGAATCAGTACCAGATGGATCAAAAGACCCCGTTAGTCGAGCATCAAGACCACGTGAACTCAATACCCCATTATCAAAAGCAACTGGTGCGCCACTAACAACCCCTCCTGACAGCAACTCCAACGTACCGTCAATACTCATGTTGCTAGAAGTAATATTTAACTGTGTGCCAGATGCAATACTGATCTTGGCATCTTTACTACCAAAATCTAAACTTGCTTTTAACCCGCTACAAGTCGTGCAAAGCAGCAAACTTGCGAGCAGAAGCACGCTATGGACTCTCTTCATTCTTCTCCTCCTTCAGGACTTCTTTTTGATACACCTAGACTTCTATTCAAAACAATGCCTGAGTGTACGGAGGGGACTTTTCGTTTGTAAAGATTTGAAAAAAATTTTTCTTTAATGATTATGTTTTATAAAAAAGTATGTGCTCGTGATAGTTCCGCAGCAATTTTCTGTGTTGAGTGCTGAAATAAAAGCTGCTCTTGTGAGTCAAGTACCATCGGTAACCGCTGACAGACACCATTTTTGCGAATAATAGTAGGAACACTTATACAAATATTGTTTTCTGGAACAAAAGTAGAAACACAAAAAATACGTGCTTGATTATGAATGATGGCCCGAATAATTTTGGTAATTACCAGCCCAATAGCGTAATAAGTTGCTCCTTTTTTACGTATAATTTCTTCAGCAGCTTGTTTCGTTTTTGTAAAAAGATCAGCCATAGCACTGGCATTGTAGGCAGACATATCACGCAGTGGAATGCCTGCAATCGAGGCTCCACTCCAACAAGCAAATGCCTCTTCTCCATGCTCTCCCATTACATTTACCATCACATCTTTGGGGCTTACTGAAAAGTATTCACCCACTAAAAACCGCAATCGTGCAGTATCTAATACCGTTCCCGTACCAAATACGTGGCAAGCATCTCTTCCCGAAAGTTGCAGCGTTACATAGGTCATAATATCAAGTGGATTTGTTACAACAAGCAAAATAGCATGGTCATTATGCTTAGTTATAGCAGGAACTAATTGCTTGAATAAGGCAACATTTGTTGCTAGTAAATCAGCACGTGTTTGCCCCGTTTTTTGCGCCGCCCCTGCTGTCAGTACAATAACGGCAGCCCCTTTTACCAAGCTTAGGTCATCCCCCGCATTGATAATCGTTGCATCAGTAAACTGCCGGCAATGAGCAAGATCAAGTGCCTCCCCTTCAGCTTTTTCTTTATGAATATCAATAAGTACAATTTCAGACGCAACCCCATTAAGCATCAAGGCATATGCCGCACTACTACCAACCGCGCCAGCACCGATAATTGCTACTTTTGAGGAAGATTTAACTAATTGCATTCCCACTCCCTTGTAATTAAATCCGCTCTTCCACCCCTACGGGTCGTCGCTGAGAACTAGCGTTCTGTATTTCGACAAGCTCAGGAGGGCGGCAGAATAACTCCCCCTAACTTATTTCAACATCAACTACTATCTTTGGTTGTTATCTTATGATAGAAATAATAGGTAATTCCATTAGTAAAAATATAAGAGTATCTATTAAGCTGCTAACGCATTTTAAATAGACACATCACATCCGCTCCTCCTGAGCCTGTCGATGGACGCCCCGTAGGGGTGAAAGAGCGGATCAACAAGGAGATTGTTATGAGCATCAAAGCAGATAACTGGATTAAAGAACAAGCACTGCAAAACCAGATGATTGAACCGTTTGTAGATCGTCAAGTTCGTATCCCCGGAGAAACAAACGATAAAGTCATTAGCTTTGGATTATCAAGCTATGGGTACGACATTCGTGTTGCTAATGAATTTAAAGTATTCACGAATGTATTTAATGCTATTGTTGATCCAAAAAACTTTAGGGAAGATTCTTTTATTAAAATCGATACTGATGTATGCATTGTGCCGCCTAACTCATTTGCGCTTGCACGCAGTGTTGAGTATTTTAAAATACCCCGCAATGTGCTAACTGTGTGCTTAGGAAAATCAACCTATGCGCGTTGTGGCATTATTGTCAATGTCACCCCCTTTGAGCCAGAATGGGAAGGATACGTGACCTTGGAAATTTCAAACACTACGCCGCTACCAGCTAAAATCTATGCAAATGAGGGTATTGCACAAGTACTCTTCTTTGAATCAGACACCATGTGTGACGTTTCGTATGCTGACCGCAAAGGCAAATACATGAAACAAGTTGGCATCACCTTGCCTATGATGTAAGCCTTTCAGAGAAGACCTATTACATAGAATATACTACAGTAGGTCTTCCCAAAACTTATCACTAAACAGCAAGCAATAAAATCCTATGATTGACGTCAAAAAAGAACTGATAACTATCATTCACAACCACCTGCCAGGTTGCAAAATAATGCTCTTTGGCTCACGCGCACGCGGCACACACAGAGACGGGGCCGATTACGATGTTGCTATCGATACTGGCAACAAAGTACCCTTCCAAACAATGCTTCGCATCTGGGGTGATGTTGAAGAAAGCGATATTCACGTAAAAGTTGATGTCGTTGATTTACATGCTGTAGACGAAGACTTTTTAGAAGAAGTACAAAAGGACGCTATTTTATGGACGTAAAGTTTACAAAAAAAAGAATATTATTAGATCGCATGTTACATAATCTTGAACATGCACTTGTTCTGTATAAGAAAAAATGTGATGCACTAGATGAAAACAATCCAGAAACACTAGATGAAGTCTTAGCACATCGAGAATCAGTCATACAACGCCTTGAGTACAGCACTGATGCTTTTTGGAAAATCATTAGAAACTACCTTGAAGAAGTTGAAGGCTTTGATCTAGATGGATCAGGACCAAAATCAATTGCTCGCCTAGCAGCTCTTCATCACGTTATTAGTGAAGCAGAATCAACAGGTTTAATAGATATGATTAGCGCCCGCAATAAGACATCTCACATTTACAAAGAAGAAATCGCTGACGAAGTGGCCAAGAATGCCCCAAAATCATTACTTTTGATGCAAACAATCTTAGCTCGATTAAACAAAAAGATCGATGGCGAGTAACTTGCACATTAGGCAGTAAAAAGCCCCGAGATGTTTAAAGTCTCGGGGCTTTTATATTTTTACGCTTAACGCGTACTTGATTGGTAATTTAGTTTCAGCGAAACTAGATCCATTCAAGACGAGCAATAGGCGCTGTATCGCTGGTACGGCGACCAAGAGGAATTACACGTGTGTAACCACCTGGGCGACCAACATACTTAGGAGCAATTTCTTTGATTAATTTTACAACAGCTGCTTCGTCATATGGCAACATTGCTTTAATACGACGAATAGTGTTGAAATCATAACCAACACGAGCAAGCGTTACAATGCGCTCTGTTAAGCGTTGTACTTCTTTCAAGCGAGGCTTGGTGGTTTGCAACACGCCATTCTTGATGAAATGAATCACTTGATTACGCAACATCGCTTTACGATGTGCTGATTTCATATTTAGCTTTTTACGGCCGTTTTGATGCATCATGGTTGATAATCCTTTTTAGGCAGCTTTCTTTTCTTGGTCCTTAATTGCTTTCTTGAGGTCAAGCTCTTTGATATTCATACCAAGATGCAAGCCGAAAGCAGAAAGAATTTCTTTTACTTCACGCAATGATTTGCGACCGAAATTCTTAATTTTAAGGATGTCTTCTTCATTCATATTGACTAAGTCAATAACACGCTTAATACCAGCACCAATTAAGCAATTGTGTGCACGAACTGAAAACTCAAGCTCATCAATTGGCTTAAGAAATAGCTCAACTGGTAAGCCACGTGTTGGGTTATCCCCTTCCACCTTGAATTCACGTTCACCCTTTTGCTCAGATGAAGAGGAAATCTCATTGAATGGAAGCTCTTGAGCAAGTAAAAAATGCTCAAGCTGGGTACGCAATACTGAAGTAGCGTAATGAACCATATCTTGTGGTGAAACAGCACCATTGGTGGTCATGCTCATGATCAATTTATCACAATCAAAACGGTCGCCAACACGTGCTTGTTCAATACGATATTCAACCCGTTTTACTGGAGAGAACATTGCATCAAGATAAATACGTCCATCAGCTTGTAACTGATCGCCTTGTGGCCATTGCGCTTGCTGATAACCACGTCCTGGCTCAACAAAGAACTCAACATCAAGTTCTCCATCGGCAGCCAAGGTTGCTAAGAAATGCTCAGTATTAATAACTGACAAATGCGGATCGCAGGTAATATCACCAACACGAACCGGACCTGGCGTATTTTTTACCAAACGCATTTTCCCTGCTTGTCCCGTGGTATTCTTAATTACTATTCCTTTGAAATTCAAAAGAACATGTAATGTATCTTCAACAACACCCTTAAGCGTTGAAAATTCGTTGTTCACACCTTTAATGATCACCGAGGTTACAGCTGAGCCCTCAACTGCCGACAGCATAACGCGTCGCAATGCATTCCCCAAAGTAATACCAAAACCAGGTTCTAGTGGTTGAACGATCAATTCGCCGAAGGTGTCTGTACTTACCTTTGTTTCCCAATTAACTTTGGGTAGAATCAAGGGCCTATAATTCATATTCTGTATCCATCCTTAAAATGATCACTACTACTTGGAATACAACTCAACAATCAAGTGCTCTGCAATTGGAGCTGTAATATCAGTACGGACAGGCAAGCGTAGTACAACGCCGCGACGATCCTTTTTCTGAAGATCAAGCCACTCAGGCACTTTAATACTTGTATTCAAGCGCTTATCAACAACGTTTTCGATAAATACATTATTGCTCATAGTTGCGGCTGAAAGACCAACTACATGACCAGCACGCACCAAGAAAGAAGGCTTATCAACTTTTTGGCCATTCACAGTAACATGACCATGAACAATCATTTGGCGAGCTTGTACACGAGACACTGCAAGTTTCAATCGAAACACTACGTTGTCTAAGCGACATTCTAAAATGCTCAACAAGTTTTCACCGGTAATACCGTGCTCTTTTGATGCAAGAGTGAAAGTACGACGGAATTGACGCTCCAATACTCCGTACATCAATTTTACTTTTTGTTTTTCTTGTAATTGCTTACCGTATTCAGTAAGTTTTTTGGTACCAACACGTTTACCATGCTGCCCAGGAGCAGTTGGACGTTTTTCTATGGTACATTTTGGTGAGCGGCACTTAGCTCCCTTAAGGAATAATTTCTCACCGGCTTGTCGGCATTTTGTGCAAATTGACATAAAATCCTCTATCCACTAACAGAATCAGAACTACACACGACGTTTTTTAGGAGGGCGAGTACCATTATGAGGGATTGGAGTAACATCACGAAGAATGCTAACACCAAGACCTGATGATTGGAGAGCGCGAACTACAGAATCACGGCCTGAACCAGGACCCTGCATGTTAACTTCAACCACGCGTACACCAAGCCCTACCATATCTTTAGCAAGCTTGCTCGCAATTTGAGTTGCTGCATATGGCGTACCCTTACGAGTGCCTTTATACCCCAACGCACCAGAGCTGCAACGCATAAGAACGTCGCCATCAGTAGTGGTGATAGTTAACAATGTATTATTGAAAGATGATTTTACGTGAGCAACAACCGTCTCAACGTTTTTATGTACTCTTTTTTTACTTTTCTTGTAGGCCATTTCAACCCTCGTGCATTACTGCAAATTATTTCTTAGATACTACCTTTTTGTTGGCAACAACATTTCCAGACTTACGTGGACCCTTACGTGTACGCGCATTTGTCTTGGTACGTTGACCACGTACAGGCAAAGACTTTTTATGTCTTGCGCCACGATAGCAACCAATCTCTTGCAAGCGCTTGATATTGAGGGTAACTTCCTTACGCAATTCACCTTCAACTTTAATTGAAGTACTAATATATTTTTGTATTGCAGAAACTTGATCACTTGTTAAATCTTTAACTCGTGTATCTGCATGAATACCTGTTTTTACCAAAACTTCGCGTGATCGGGTAAGCCCTACACCAAATATGTACGTTAGCCCATATTCTATGCGCTTTTCGTTTGGTAATACTACACCTTCTATACGTGCCATCAATGACCTCTCGGAATATATGCAATATGGCGTATGTAAAATTTAACTACGCAGCTTAACCTTGACGTTGCTTATGCTTTGGACTTTTATCACAAATAACACGAACAACTCCCGCACGACGAATCACTTTACAGCCATCACAAATAGGCTTAACTGACGTTCTAACTTTCATAATCGCTCACTAAAACGTAATAAACAAACTTAATTTTTATATCGTGATGTAATTCTACCTTTGGTCAAATCATACGGAGAAAGCTCTACAGCAACACGATCACCCGGTAGCAACTTAATATAATGCATGCGCATTTTACCGGAAACATGAGCTAATATTGTATGATTTCCATCCATTAATCGCACCTGAAACATAGCATTAGGTAATGCTTTTTCAACAACGCCATCAACAGCAATTACATCTTCTTTTTTTTTCATAACAACTTTCACAATGCAATTTTTAAGCCAGCCTAGTTAAAACTTCTACCCCCGTCCTTGTTACAACAATAGTATCTTCTACGTGAGCAGCAAGCCCACCATCTATGGTTTTTGCAGTCCATCCATCAGGTAAAATACGAACCTCAAAACTTTTTTCAGTAATCATCGGTTCTATTGCAAAGGCCATCCCCTCTGTTACGATAGGACCCTTACCAGGCTTACCATAGTTTGGAATACTTGGTTCTTCGTGAAAATGTTGCCCTATACCATGGCCAGCAAAATCACGCACCACCCCAAAACCTTCTTTTTCTACAATTTGTTGTACTAAAGCAGATATATCAGAGAGCTTAATGCCAGGCCGTACCAGTTCAATTACACTATCAAGCGCAATCTGAGCTACCTCAGCTATGCGACGAGCGGTAGCTGATACTTCCCCCACAAAATAATATCTTGTCAGATCTGCACAATATGACTTATACGATCCCACAACATCTATTTTAACAAAATCTCCAGATTTTAAAATAATTTCTTTTGAGGGAACACCATGAACAATACCATCATTCAAAGAAATACAAGTAGCAAATCTATAGGTGCCATATCCTTTACAAGGTGCCTGCAAGCCATTAGCAGTCATTTGTGCTTCAATCATTGAATCAAGTTCATAAGTACTTACACCAGCAACTACCTGCGAACGTATATCTTCCAAAATAGTAGCCAAAATATGCCCGGCATGACGCATATTATCAATAGCAAGCTTATTTTTAATAATAATCACTTTAACATAGCTCCTATAAGCTCATTACTGTTAAAAAATGATTATATACTGACTCGGGCGCTAAACCTGCAATATCCATTTCTTGCACCAATTGTTGTACCTTACCATAATATTCAAGGAGTGTTTGAGCATATAAAGGGAACTGTAATAGACGCTCTCTAATTACATGCTCTTTGTCATCCTCGCGCTTTGTTAGAGCACTACCGCAAAAAGTACAAACAGATATATTGTCATTTACAGTAAACGATGATTGACATGCTTTATTTGCACAAACTACACGCTGAGACAATCTCTGCACAATCTCTTCATCAGGAACCAGAAAAGATATAACAGAAAAATCTACATCAGGAGTTTGCTTTACAAAAGCCAAAAATAACTCTGCTTGACCTTTAGTACGAGGAAACCCATCAAGAATGATCGGGCTTTCTTTATCAGATTGCGTAGTAATCCAATCAATCACCATGTCTGTTACAAGGGCATCCGGAATGAGATGCCCTTGCTTAACATATCCATCAAGCATTTTGCCAAAAGCAGTCTCCTGCGCAACATGCTGTCTACACAAATTACCGGTAGAAAGCATTTGAAAATTGTTACGTGAAACTAATTTTTGCGCAAGTGTACCTTTTCCTGAGCCAGGAGGCCCAAAGAAAGAATAAATTGTGCGTGTAACCTGTTGTTGCATCATAATATTAACGTGCGTAGCGGCCTTTCATCCTACCAGAAGATAAAAATCCTTCATATCGGCGTTCAATTAAATGAGATTCTATTTGCGATGATGTATCAAGAGCAACGCCAACAGCAATCAATATGCTTGTACCACCAAACATCACGGGGAATGAAAATACATTCTTCAAAACGGTTGGTAAAATAGCTAGTGTTGCAAGGTAAATAGCTCCTGGAAAACCAACTCGCGTAAGAAGATAATTAAAATATTCAGCTGTTTTTTTACCTGGACGAATTCCTGGAATAAAACCACCGGATTTTCTAATGTTATCAGCCAATTCCACTGGATTAAAGATAATAGCAGTATAAATAAACGCAAAGAAAATAATTAATCCCGCAAGCAAAACATTATACAAAAATGGCTCATTATATAACCAATTATTTAATGTAGCGCTTAAAGTTGGCCACCGAGCCGCTAGAAGCCCAAAAACGGTAGCAGGCATAGAAAGTACTGCAGAAGCAAAAATGACAGGCACTACATTAGCAGGATTTAACTTTAATGGAATGTATGAACTCTGCCCACCATATACACGCTGCCCAACAACACGCTTTGCATATTGCACAGGTACTTTACGTTCACCACGCTCAAGAAACACAATCGTCATAATAAAAGCAACGCAAATAATTGCTAATAAAATCACTAACAAAGGGTCAGATTGGCCCATGCGTACGTTTTCGATTAACTTGAACAATGATGCCGGCAAACTCACCACGATACCAGCAAAAACAATCATAGAACTGCCATTTCCTAGACCATGTGCACTTACTTGCTCCCCTAGCCACATAACAAATAGGGAACCAATAGTCAGGATAAATACTGCTGCAAGCCTAAATCCCCAGCCAGGATTCATTACCACACCAGGTGTATGCTCAATCATCATAGCAACACCAAAAGCTTGCAAAAAGCTTACAATAATCGTTAGATATCGCGTATATTTGTTAATAATACGTCGACCATACTCACCTTCCTTAGATAACGATTCCAGCGTTGGAATCATTAATGTCAGAAGCTGCATCATAATAGATGAAGTAATGTAAGGCCCCATACCAAGAGCAAAGATAGCAAAATTTCTAATTGCACCGCCGGAAAAAAGGTCTAGGTAGGAGAGAAATCCCCCACCTGCACCTGATGCAAAAAGATTATTGAGCGCCGCGACGTCTATACCAGGAATTGGAATATGTGCCCCAAAACGAAACACTGCCAACACCATGAATGTAAACGCTAGCTTTTTTCTTAGTTCTGAAACTAAAAAAATATTTTTCAGATTATGAAATAATACCACCGCCTAATCTCCTAACTCAACTGAAACGAACCTCCAGCATTTTGAATGGCCTGTACAGCAGAGCCACTCATAGCATGGACATGCACAGTAAGCTTTTTAGTAAGCGTACCATTACCAAGCACCTTGATCAAAGTAACACTTTTACCTTTAATCAAACCTTTTTCACGCAATGTTGCTTCATTTACAACATCGCCTGTTTCATAATGCATTTCCAAGTCCCGCAAATTAACAAGCGCAAACTCTTTTTTAAACACATTAGTAAAACCACGACGAGGAATACGACGAATTAAAGGCATTTGACCGCCTTCAAAAAATGCCGTTATTTCACTTGTAGAACCAGTACGAGATTTTTGGCCCCCTTTTCCGCGACCACAGTGACGACCACGCTTACCGCCACGCCCAACTCGTTTTCTTTTTTCAGTAATTTTTTCTAATTTATGCAGCAACATTTTCTGCTCCTACGATTTCTTTAACCGTTTTGCCTCGCAGCATAGCTATATGTTTTGCCGAACGCAATTTCATCAACGCTGCAAGCGTTGCCTTAACAGCATTATGCGGATTAGATGAACCGGAAACCTTTGAAAGAACATCTCGAATGCCTAGTGCTTCCATTACTGATCGCACAGCACCACCAGCAATAACACCAGTACCTTTAGCTGCTGAACGAATCAATACCTTACTCGCTGAATGCTTGCCTTCTACTGTAAATGGAACAGTAGTCTTATAAAGAGGAATCTCAATCATATGTTTACGTGCTTTGCGTAATCCTTTGGCAATTGCAGCAGCTACGTCACGGCTTTTACCAAGAGCAACGCCTACTTTACCTTTTCTATCACCAACTACTACTAGCGCTGAGAAAGAAAAACGTCTACCGCCTTTAATTACTTTTGCAACACGGCGAACACTTAAAACGGATTCAGCAAAATCTTCTACAGGCTGCTGCGCCTTGTTCCCTGCTTGAACACCAAGCGGTCTTTTATTTCTATCTTCTGCCATTTTTATACTCAATTATTAGAGAAACATTAATCATTCAAAACTAGAACGAAAGGCCAGCTTCACGCAACCCTTCAGCCAATGCTTGTACACGACCATGATATAATGCACCGCCACGGTCAAAGAATACATTATTTAGGTTCTTGCTCACTGCTATTTTTCCTAGCGCAAGTCCAACCTGTTTTGCTACTTCTTTCTTTGAACCTTTTGCATCAGTCAGTACTTTTGATGAGCAGCTAGCAAGGGTGCATCCCTTGCTATCATCAATTATTTGAGCATAAATATGGTTCAAGCTTCTAAATACACTAATACGAAGCTTTTCTCCTCTGCTTTGTTGAGCAGAACGCACTCGAAGCGTTTTTCTTCTTTGTCGAGCTTTTAATCTCTTGAGTAAACTCACGATGTACCCTTTGTCCAGATCGTTAGGTATCAATTAACTAGATTTTGTTTTACCAGCTTTGCGGAAAATCTTTTCGCCTTCTTTCATAATACCGGTACCTTTATAAGGCTCTGGTGGTCTGAATGAACGAACTGCATCACAGACATTACCTAATGAAAACTTATCAGCTGATCGGAAAACCAGATTTTGTCCTGATTTATCGATTTCAACCGTCACGTCATCAGGCATATCATAATCAACTTTATGGGTATAGCCAAGCGTAAGCACAAGCTTTTTACCATTCAATAATGCTTTGAACCCAAGTCCAACAATAATGAGCTTTTGTTCAAAACCGGTCTCAACGCCTTTAATTTTATTTGCTATCAGTGCGCGATGCAAACCCCATAGCATTTTTGATCTACGATTTACATGCTCGACCGTAACCAATAATTCTTTTCCCTCTAAACGAGCAAGTACGCCAGCAGGCAATTCATGCTGAAAAGAAGTTTTTGCCCCTGCAATAGTCATCATTGAACCATCAATGCTAATTTTTGCAGATGCTACAGGAATAGGTCTTCTGCCAATTTTTGACATGTTGTTTCCTCTTACCAAACGCGACAGATAACTTCACCAGCCACACGATTTTTAAGCGCATGCTTATCGGTCATTACACCACGACTCGTTGTTAGAATCGCAATACCAAGCCCCCCAATAACAGGTTGGATTTGATTTACGCGTTCATAATAACGAAGCCCGGGACGGCTCACACGCTTAATTTCATGAATAACTGCTTCACCATCAACATACTTTAACGCTATAGACAATGAGGCCTTAGCGCCCTCACGTGTAATAGTATAATCTTTTATGTACCCTTCAGTCTTGAGTACATCAGCTATCTGTTGCTTTAACTTTGAATTTTCTACAGTAACAGAACGCTTGCCTACCATCAGGCCATTTCTGATCGCTGTTAAAAAATTACTTACTGTATCTACTGACATAAAAATCCCCGGGAATTACCAACTAGCTTTTCTTACGCCAGGAAGTAACCCTTCAAGCGCAAATTTTCTTACACATAATCTACACATCGCAAAAAACCTCATAAATGCACGAGGTCTACCACAAAGCTTACAACGATTTCTTCCACGCGTTGAAAATTTTGGTTTGCGATTTGCTTTTTCAATCATTGCTTTACGTGCCATAAATAACCCCTAACCCCTTACGTTTTTCTGAAAAGGCATTTTGAATTTTTTTAACAATTCTAAAGCATGCTTATCGTGTTTGGTGGTCGTATGAATAGTAATGTTCATACCACGAGATTTATCAGTTTTATCATAATCAACTTCAGGGAACACCATCCAATCTTTTAAGCCAAGGTTATAATTACCTTGCCCATCAAAAGTCGTCTTTACCCCTTGAAAATCACGAACAGCAGGCAATACAATATTGATCAATTTATCCAAGAAATGGTACATTTTATGACCGCGAAGCGTAACCATCACACCAATAGGCATGCCTTCACGCAACTTAAAACCTGCAATTGATTTTTTTGCCAATGTTTTTGCTGCATATTGTCCAGCAATCTGATCAATAATTTCTTTTACCGTATTCACGGCCTTGGAATCTTGAACAGCCTCTTTAACACCAACATTTATTACTATTTTTGATAGAGCGGGAACTTGCATAATATTCTCCACGCCAAGCTCTTTATGAAGCTCAGTACGGAGAGTATTTTTATACAATTCTTCCAAACGAGATTTCATCTTATTAATACCTACCACGCTTAGAACGTTTCTTTGCAACGATTACAGATCCGAACATTTTTGCCCGTATCAAGCATCTTCACTTGAATTCTGCATGGCTTCTTGCAGGCAGAGCAAACTGGCATAATTTTTGCTAGGCAAATTGAACGTTCTTCTTTTACAATGCCACCTTTTTGGCCTTGGCGCGTCGGCTTGACATGTCGGGTAACCACAGCGACATCTTTTACCAACACAGTATCTTCTTTTGGATACACGGCGATAACTACGCTTTGCTTACCTTTGTCTTTACCCGAGAGCACAACAACCGTATCATTTTTTTTAACGCGAGCTAACATACAACAATCCTCTGGCCTACAGCACTTCTGGGGCTAATGAAATTATCTTAGAATGACCAGCTGTTTTTAATTCACGAGCTACGGGACCAAAAATACGTGAACCAACAGGCTGACTTTCCTTATCCAACAACACTGCTGCGTTATCATCAAAACGAATATAGCTACCATCTGCACGACGACGTTCTTTACGTGTTCTTACAATAACGGCATTACATACATCGCTTTTCTTAACAAGCCCGCCAGGGATTGCTCGCTTAACAGCAACTTTTACAATATCGCCCAAATAAGCATACCGCTTACCAGTACTACCATTTACGCGAATTACTTGAACTTTTTTTGCGCCAGAATTATCTGCAACTTCAAGCATTGAACGTTCTTGTACCATTTGTCACTCCTTATATTTAGTGAGAAAGAACACGAACAAGCGTCATATGCTTGGTCTTTGATAATGGACGACACTCAGTAACCTCAACTTGATCCCCAAGCTTAGCAACACTGTGCTCGTCGTGCACTTTAAATTTGCTATAACGACGAATAATTTTGCCATAGATTGGATGTTTGAGCGTTCTCACAATTTTAACAATAACCGTTTTTTCCATTTTGTCAGAAACTACTTCTCCAACAAGCACACGACTACCGGTTTTGTCATTTTTAACAGTATTTTTTTCTGTAACCATTGTGTTACCTATTTATTTTTTGAAGGGGTAGCAAGATTTTGTTTCACCTTCAACACAGTCAATGTTTGTGCAATAGCAACGCGCAGTTTTCTATGTAGAGAGGTGTCTTTGACTTGCCCGGTGAGCTTGCTGAACTTGAGGGTGAAAAGCTCATTTTTTAAGCTTTTTGCCTTTTGTTCAAGCGCAGACACATCTAAATTATTTAATTCATTTATATTTACCATAACTGCACCTGTTTTAACTTACTGATGGATTTTCAGCAATACTCGTTGCTTTATCAATAAACCTTGTTTTCATCGGCAATTTATAAGCAGCCTGCTCCAAAATTGTCTTTGCAACTTCTCTAGAAACACCACCAACTTCAATAATGATGCGTCCACGCTTTACACGCGAAACCCAAAACTCCGGATTTCCTTTTCCTTTTCCCATACGTGTTTCAGCTGGTTTCTTGGTAACAGGAATATCTGGAAATACGCGCAAAAATGATTCGCCAACTTTTTTAAGATGACGATTCACAGCTACACGAACTGCTTCAATATGACGCGCACTAATACGCGCTGGCTCAACAGCCAAAAGGCCATATTCACCAAACATTACCGTACGTGCCCCTTTTGAGCGACCATTAATACGGCCTTTTTGCACTTTTCTATACTTAGTTTTTTTTGGCATCAACATGATGTTATCCTTTTAGCGCTGTGGTAACAGTAGGATACTCGCCTTTACAAATCCAGACCTTGATACCAATTAACCCATAGGTAGTCAAAGCTTCTGCATGTGCATAATCAACATTCGCACGAAGCGTATGAAGAGGCACAGAACCAAGTCGCAACCATTCAACACGTGCAATTTCCGCACCACCAATACGACCAGCAATACAAATCTTGATCCCTTTGGCGCCACTCTTCATTGCTGCTTGACCTGCTTTTTTCATAAGCCTTTTAAAGCTCACGCGTTTTTCAAGTTGATCAGCAATGCTTTCGGCAACTAGACGCGAATTAGTTTCCGGATTTTTAATTTCTTGTACAGAAATTTCAACCGTTTTTTTCAAATCCTTACCTAAATCATGCTTCATCTGTTCAATGCCTTGGCCTTTTTTTCCAATAATCATACCAGGACGAACTGCATGAATAGTTACACGAACATTGCCAACAGCTTTATCAATCACAATTTTTGCAATATCAGACACATTAAGTCTGTCTTTCAAAAACTTTCTAATTTTGAAATCTTCTAATACTTCAGCGCCATAGCCTTTTTTAGCAAACCAATGGCCTTGCCAGTCTTCGTAAATCCCAACTCTAAATCCTACAGGATGAACTTTTTGTCCCACAGTACCCTCTAAAAACGTTTTGTTGCCTTTTATGGCAAGCGTTTGCCAACAATAACAGTAATATGACTCATACGCTTACGCTGCGGAGCCGCACGTCCCATTGCTGCTGGTTTAAAGTATTTCACAATAGGCCCCTGGTCAATGCGCACTTCTTGAACTACCAATGCTGCCATTGAATCAATCTCAGGATGCTTATTTTGTGCATTCGCATATGCTGATGCTAATGCTTTGAGCAAAGGCTCTGCTCTCTTTACCGCACATGTTTTTAACCAAGCATGCGCTTTGTCAACAGAGCTACCTCTGATGACATCCGCGTATGGGCGCAACTTGTACGGGGATATTCTTATATATTTACTAATTGCTCTTGCTAACATGGTAAAACCTGATTATTTGCTTTAAATTATACCAAAAAAATTACACTTCGTGTACTGTAAATAGCGTAATTTACTACTTATTTCCCTGCAGGAGCTTTACTAGCGGGCTTACCAGATGCTTTATCTGCTTTACGCTGGCCACTATGAGCTCTAAATGTCCTTGTTGGCGCAAATTCACCAAGCTTATGACCTACCATGTTTTCAGTTACAAAAACGGCCACAAATTTACGTCCATCATGCACGGCAAAATTAAGCCCGACAAAGTCAGGCGTAATCATACTTGCTCGTTTATAGGTTTTAATTACCTCGCGCTTGCCCGAGCTTTTTACTTTGTCAATTTTATCAGCAAGCTTTGGGTCAACATAAGGACCTTTATTCAGAGATCTTGTCATACTTATTCCTCAGTTACTTTCTGCGCTTCAAAATTGCGGTGCTCTTTTTACGGCGAGTACGTGTACCCTTACAACCTTTACCCCATGGCGAAACTGGATGAGAACCAGACTTAGAACGTCCTTCACCACCCCCATGAGGGTGATCTACTGGGTTCATTGCCATACCACGTACGGTAGGCCTAACACCAAGATGTCGTGTGCGACCAGCTTTACCAATCACCACGTTCTTGAAATCAGCATTTGATAATGAACCAACAGTTGCCCAATTTGCATCACTCACCGTTCTTAATTCACCTGATGGCATCTTTAGAATGGCAAGATTTTTTTCTTTATTCACTAACTGAACAGAAGAACCAGCTGAACGAGCAAACTTGCCGCCTTGCAATGGATAAAGCTCAACATTGTGAACGAAAAAACCAACTGGAATGTGACGGAGCGGCAAGCAATTACCAACTTTTGCTTCAGCTTTTTCACTTGCTAAAACTGCGTCACCAACTTTAAGGCCTTCAGGCTTAAGAATATACCCTTTAGCACCATTAATATAGTTAATCAACGCAATTGGCACGTTTCTATTCGGATCATATTCAAAAGAAACGATTTTTCCAGAAACATCTTTATGCATACGCTTAAAATCAATTATGCGATATAATTTCTTCGCACCACCACCACGATGCCGGGAAGTAATACGCCCGTAAGCATTCCGACCGCCTGTTTTTTTCAATGGAGCAGTCAAGCTCTTTTCAGGCGCTTTCTTGGTCAAATCATCTTGAACCAGGTATTGTTGAAAACGCAATGACGCGTTCCGCGGCTTTCTTGTAACAATTGTCGTCATTTTAGTTACCCTCAGCTACGTGTTGTTCTTGCGGTTGTTGTGCTTTAATTTCTTCAAATAGCCCTGGTATTTCAATTTTATGCCCTTTTACAAGCGTAATAATTGCTTTTTTCAAGTCTGAAGCCTTATATGGTCTTCTATTGAAGGATTTGAGCTTTCCGCCAAGCTTCACTATCCGTACTTTATCAACTTTAACATTCCACAATTTCTCAACGGCATCTTTTACCATTGGCTTGTTGGCGTTAATATGCACTTCAAAGGTGTATTGCCCCAGTTTCTTATATAAATCAACTGTTTTAGTGGTAATGAGTGGGCGTTTAATAATATCAAATCTAGTTAGTTCCATTGCGCCACCATCTGCTTCAACGAGTCAATATCGTTTTTCAAGAAAATCCAACAATCACTATTGCTTAAATGATATGCATTTGGCTCATCGAAAAGCATAATGCTAACATTAGGCAAGTTGCGGAAAGACGCATAAGCCATATCATCATGAAAAGGTACAAACAAAACAACTTTTTTATTTTCAACACCCATATTTTTAAGTGCTTGAAATGCTGTTTTAGTACTTGGCTTATTGATCGCTGAAAAATCTAAACATTTCAAAATACCGTTATCAAGCGCACTAAAAAACAAGTTATTAAAAACATGTCTTCTTTGCTGCGCATTAACACTTAATGTGCGAACGCGGGCTTGAGGACCAAAAATGACTCCTCCTTTACGCCATATAGGTGAACGAATCGAACTCACACGAGCACGACCAGTACCTTTTTGTCGCCAAGGTTTTTTATTTGAAAAAGCCAACTGGCCACGCGTTTTACAACCTACGGTACCTTGACGCCAATTTTGAAACAACGCTCTAATCGCACGTGCAAAAGTAATTGGACTTTGTTCTTTTTTATCCATCTGAAAATCAAGGTTTAACGTTTCTGCTTTACCTTCGTTGTCATACATTGAAATAGTAAACATACGTTAAACTCCTTGTTTTTTGATAGAGACAAAAGAGTTCTTTTTACCAGGAACTGCACCCTTAACAAACAAATGACCTGATTCTTTATCAATACGAATAATTTTAAGTCCTCGTACTGTTAATTGAAAGTCACCTGCATGACCAGGAAAACGCTTTCCTTTAATAATTTCACCCTGTCTTCTCAAGTGACCACTTGAACCAGGAGCACGATGGAAAGTAGAACCATGAGTCTTTGGCCCGCCTGCAAATCCCCAGCGCTTGACAACTCCTTGAAAACCAAGGCCTTTGCTTCTGCCGGTAATAGCAATGAAATCACCTTCATTAAGGGATAAATTATCAGCAGTTACACTTTGTCCTACGACAAATTCACTTGACGTTTGTGCAGGTATTTCTTTTAATTGCAAAAAATATTCATTTTTTGCTTTAAGCCAAACAGGAGAAAATTCTTGCGTCTTGTATCTATCTCTCAATAGACCCAACTGCAGCGCATCATAACCTTCTTTTGCTGTTGACTTAATTTGAGTTACAAAAAGGTTGTTAATATTAACAACTGTAACAGGAACAACATTTCCATTTTCATCAAAGAGCTGGGTCATTCCAACCTTTGTTCCAATGACACTGTTCAACATAGCAGCCTCGCTTGAAGTGCCAACTACTTAATTTCAACGTCTACGCCAGCAGAAATATTTAATTTCATCAGCGCATCCATTGTTTGTTCAGCAGGGGACACTATATCTAAAATTCTTTTATGTGTGATAATTTCAAACTGCTCGCGTGATTTTTTATCGATATGAGGAGATCTCAACACGGTAAAGACACGCTTTCTGTTGGGAAGTGGAACAGGACCCACAACGTGGGATCCTGTTCTTTTAACTGTCATAACAATTTGTCTAACGGCATTGTCTAATAGACGATGATCGTAAGACTTTAATGTCAGGCGTATTTTCTGTTTTTTCATAGCGAGCTTCTTGCCTTGAAAAACTATTCAATAATTTGTGTTACAACGCCTGCGCCGATGGTACGACCACCTTCACGGACAGCAAATTTCAACTCTTTGTCCATAGCAATTTTACTTACTAGTTCAACAGTTACTTCTACATCATCGCCAGGCATAACCATTTCACGGCCTTGTGGCAAAGTTACTGTACCAGTAACGTCAGTTGTTCTGAAATAAAATTGTGGTCTATAGCCAGTAAAGAATGGACTATGACGCCCACCTTCTTCTTTTCTGAGAACAAGGATTTGTGCCTTGAATTTTTTATGCGGAGTAATAGATCCAGGCTTACAAAGCACTTGACCACGCTCAACATCTTCTTTTTTAGTACCGCGAAGAAGAAGTCCAACGTTTTCACCAGCCATTGCTTCTTTCATTTCCTTATTAAACATTTCAACACCGGTAACAGTTGTCTTAGTGGTATCTCTAAAACCAACCATTTCAACTTCGTCACCAATCTTAATTTGTCCTTGTTCAATACGGCCTGTTACTACAGTACCACGACCAGAAATGGAGAATACGTCTTCAATAGGCATGAGGAATGGTTTTTCTACTTCACGCTTTGGAGTAACAATGAAGGAATCTACCGCTTCCATGAGCTTCATGATTGCAGGAACACCAATTTCACTATTGTCACCGTTAAGTGCCTTCAGCGCTGATCCACGAACAATCGGCGTTGTTGCACCAGGAAAACCCTTTTGCGTCAACAAATCACGCACTTCTTCTTCTACAAGTTCAACCATGCTGATGTCATCAACCATGTCAACTTTGTTCAAGAATACTACAAGACCAGGAACACCTACTTGGTGAGCAAGCAAAATGTGCTCACGTGTTTGTGGCATTGGCCCATCTGGTGCAGAAACAACAAGAATTGCTCCGTCCATTTGTGCAGCACCAGTGATCATGTTTTTTACATAGTCAGCGTGACCAGGACAGTCTACGTGCGCATAGTGTCTGTTTGCTGTTTCATATTCAACGTGTGTAGCATTAATAGTAATACCACGTGCTTTTTCTTCAGGCGCTTTATCAATTTGATCATACGCTTTGAATTCAGCCATGCCCTGTGAAGCAAGGACCTTGGTAATTGCCGCAGTCAATGTGGTCTTACCATGGTCAACGTGACCAATAGTACCAACGTTTACGTGGGGCTTTTTACGCTCAAATACACCTTTTGCCATCGTAAATCCTTCTAAACTAAGTGTATTGTTTTAATATAATTATTTTTTAACACAAACTGCATCTTGAACGTTCTTTGGAACTTCTCGATACGTCTCAAACTGCATAGAATAACCTGCACGACCCTTCGTCAAAGAACGAAGTTGTGTGGAATAACCAAACATTTCGGCAAGCGGCACTTCAGCAACAATGGCCTGTACGCCTTTGCGTGCTTCCATACCCATTATCCTACCACGGCGTGAGTTCAGGTCGCCCATTACATCACCCATGTTTTCTTCTGGTGTAAGAACTTCAACTTTCATGATTGGTTCTAGAAGAACTGGTGATGCTTTAGCCATACCATCTTTGAACGCCATGGAAGCTGCAATTTTAAATGCAAGCTCAGATGAGTCAACATCATGATAAGAACCGTCATAAACGGTTACTTTCATATCCACTACTGGATAACCAGCAAGAATACCTGACGTCATTGCCTCTACAACACCTTTTTCAATACCAGGAATAAATTCACGAGGAATAACACCACCGGTAATGCCATTTTCAAACTCAAACCCTTGAGCACGCTCACGCGGCTCAAGTTTAAGCCAACAATGTCCGTATTGGCCATGACCGCCTGATTGCCTAATAAATTTACCTTCAACCTCAACTGGACGCTGAATAGTCTCTTTGTAAGCAACCTGAGCTTTTCCTACATTTGCCTCAACCTTATGTTCACGCAACAAGCGGTCAACAATAATTTCAAGATGCAACTCACCCATTCCTGAAATAATTGTTTGACTTGTTTCTGGATCATAAGAAAATCTAAAAGATGGATCCTCTTGCATCAATTTACGTAATGCAAGAACCATTTTTTCGTAATCGCCTTTACCTTTAGGCTCAATAGCAATATGAATTACTGGATCTGGAGCCGTAATTGTTTCCAATAATATTGGCTTATCTTCTTGAGCTAAGGTATCGCCCGTAACAACTTCTTTGATACCTACTACCGCTGCAATATCACCAGCTTCTACAGAAGAAACTTCTTCGCGTTTATTTGCATGCAATTTAAGCAAACGGCTAATACGCTCTTTTTTACCACGGGTTACGTTATATACGTAAGAACCTGCATCTAGTCTACCAGAATAAACACGCACGAAAGTAAGCGATCCAACAAATGGATCTATCATAATTTTAAACGCTAACGCAGCAAATGGACCACTTGGGTCTGCAGATCTCGTTTCTTCCAATTTTGTATCAGGATTAATACCTACAATCGCTGGTACATCAAGCGGCGATGGCAAATAATCAACTACACCATCGAGTAACAACTGCACTCCACGGTTTTTAAACGCAGAACCACAGAACACTGGCGTTACCTTTTGATCCAATACCCCTTTGCGCAGAGCGTTTTTAATTTCAGCAACGGATACCTCTTTTCCTTCAAGATATTTTTCCGCCAAGGTATCATCAAAATCAGCTGCTTTTTCCAAAATAATCGAATACTGCTCATCGCATTGGTCTTTAAATTCTTCAGGAAGATCGTGCCATACAACCTTTCCACCCATTTCACCTTCAAAGGTGGCCATGCGCTTAGTAAGCACATCAATCAACGCATTAAAATTTTCTGACTGCCCTACAGGAATCTGCATTGCAATAGCGTTACCATGGAGCTTTTTGTTGATATCTTCAACTACTGCAAAATAATCAGCACCAATACGGTCAAGCTTATTAACAAAAGCAACACGAGGAACATGATGCTTATCTGCTTGTCGCCATACTGTTTCTGACTGAGGCTCTACCCCCTCCACACCTGCAAACACAGCAACGGCACCATCAAGTACACGCATTGAACGTTCTACTTCGATAGTAAAGTCAACGTGACCAGGAGTATCAATAATATTTATTTGATGATCAGCCCAACGACAGGTAGTTGCTGCCGCGGTAATGGTAATACCACGCTCGCGTTCTTGGACCATCCAGTCCATAGTTGCTTCACCTTCGTGAACCTCGCCGATTTTGTGAGAAACACCGGTATAAAACAAAATTCGCTCAGTCAACGTTGTTTTTCCTGCGTCGATGTGAGCGGCAATACCAATATTTCTAAATTTCTGGAGTTTACTCATGACAAACGCCTTTATCCTTACCAAGCATAGTGAGAGAAGGCGCGATTTGCTTCGGCCATACGATGCACATCAGTCTTTTTCTTTACTGCATTACCATGTCCTTCAGCTGCGTCCAACAATTCGGAAGCAAGACGTTTTCCCATGGTTTTATCAGAGCGTGATGCAGCAGAGTCAATTAACCAACGAAGAGAAAGTGACATTTGTCTGCCAGCTCTTACTTCTGTAGGAATTTGATACACTCCGCCACCAACACGACGAGATCGTACTTCTACGTATGGTTTAATATTTTCCATTGCTTTTTCAAAAAGCATAAAAGCTTTTTTGTCATCGCCATTTAATTTTACTGCTATGCAATCAAACGCTTCATAGACGATAGCGCGAGCAACACTTTTCTTGCCCCGTTCCATAACAACATTAATAAGCTTTTGGATAAGCAATGAACCAAACCGGTCATCAACTCCAATATCTCTTCTTAATAAAACTTTTTTACGACGAGGCATTATTTATCACCTTTCTTCTTACGCTTAGCACCATACAATGAGCGAGATTGCATACGGTCGCTAACACCAGCGCAATCCAATGTGCCGCGCACAATATGATAGCGAACACCAGGCAAGTCTTTAACACGCCCACCACGAATAAGCACTACTGAGTGCTCCTGGAGATTGTGCCCTTCGCCTGGGATATAAGCCGTAATTTCCTTACCAGTCGTAAGCTTGACACGCGCAATCTTACGAAGTGCTGAGTTTGGTTTTTTCGGCGTCATGGTTGTTACACGAGTACAAACACCGCGACGTTGTGGAGATGAAACAAGAGCAGGAGACTTAGTCCTGTTCTTAGGTTTTGTGCGCCCCATGCGCACTAACTGATTGATTGTTGGCATAGCTTATAATCCCATTAGAAACGTTGATTATGCCCATTTTTATTTATTACTTTTTGTTCACTCATTGGTAGTACAGCGAATTACCCAGTGGTAAGAGCCCTGATAACCAGGAAGAATTCGCGATGGCGCTCTGAAATACCAGAATTTCCGCGAACAACAGCAACAATTCTATCTTTTCTAGTGATTTTTTCAAGTACAAATTATTCAAAAGATTTTTCTTCTCCATTAAAGCCTTATTTTCTGCTATTTATGTCTAAAAGATTTTTACAAAATTTCTTTTTGCATTTGCAAAATAGGACTTTTACACAGAAGATAGCAAGGGTGAAAATTTTTTGTAATACTCGTGCATACAATTTCATTTATCAAGAAAAGGGTTAATATGGTTTTTCATGATATTTTTTTAATTATTACACAAAAAATTGTTCCTCTCCTATACGCTATTATCGGCTTTGGAGGCCTTATTGCCATTCATGAAGGGGGGCACCTATTATTTTGTAAGTTATTCGGTATATATGCTCCCACTTTTTCTATTGGGTTTGGCCCTGAGCTGTTCAGAAAACAAATAGGAACAACGAATTTTCGCCTTGCCCTCATTCCGCTTGGTGGGTATGTGGAAATGGCTGGAAATGCAGAATTTGGGCAAGGAGAACAAAAATACGCGGCTATGGTAGGGAATGGCTCTTATGAAAGCAAACCTTACTGGCAGAAACTATTGGTATCGCTCGGTGGAATTATCTTTAATTTACTATTTGCTTACCTTGTATTCTGTGGCCTTTTTCTCTGTGGCTCATCAAACAAACAAGCGGTTATGGTGGTTGATGTTGTTAAAGAATCTGCCGCAGCAAAAGCTGGCCTGAAGGCCGGTGATGCTATTCTCTCCATACAAGCTGCACGATTAAATGAAGGCGAAGAAGCAGCTTCTACCCCTCAAGAGCTAGACCTGGTACCAGGAGACACCTTAATCCCAGACGCACAGCAAAAATTACTTGCAGCTATTCAAGCAAATCCTGATAGTAATATTCTGGTCACCCTGGAACGCGGCAATCAAGAAATAGTACTCCCAGTAACATTAGGATCAAAAAGTATGGGAGAAAGCACAATCGGTTCTCTGGGCGCTAATTTTTTATTCCCTCTCCCCAAACTACCCTTGTTCCAAGCTATAAAAGCAGGATTTGACTACACTAATCAAAATATTTTACTTATCATCGACAGCATTAAACGTTTATTCTGCCAACGCAGTTTAGATGGTGCTGGGGGGCCTTTAATGATTATATCTATGAGTGCTTCATCAGCTCAACACGGCGTTATTCCACTTCTCATCTTTTTAGCCCTGTTAAGTATCAACCTAGCGCTCATTAATCTCTTGCCTATTGGAGCTCTTGATGGCGGACAACTGTTTTTTATTAGTATTGAAGCACTGCTTCGCCGTAAACTACCCCAAGCACTTAAAAATACTATTGATATTGGATCGTGGGTTTTGTTTTTAGGTCTTTTTGCTTTCTTAACCTATCGAGACATTGTGCATCTATTCGGTACTAAGCTAAGCTGGGTGTATCACTTCGTCCTTAGTTTTTTTTAAACCCTACCGTGGATTAAGAGGATCACCTCTTAATCCACTACCTTCCAATCCTCAGGATGTTCTTTGTAGTGTTTAACAAGTAACCGGTTGAAATCATGCCCTGTCTTCGTCGCCGCAATATGTGCTTGTAGCCCCACTCCTAATAAAGCCATGTCCCCTATAAGATCAAGCATTTTATGACGCACGCATTCATCATTCAGGCGCATAGGATTAACTAAATCATCTCCTACTACTAAAGTATTCCCCAGAGAAGTGCCACGGGCCAAATTGTACTTCCTGAGTAACGGCAATTGATCTAAAAAGCCAAATGTCCGTGCAGGCGCAATTTCATCCACAAATACGTGCTCAGTGAGCACAACATTTAATATTTCTTTTCCAGTCAAAGGACTCTTAAAATCCGCTGTGTACGCTATAGATAATTCTCCAGCAGCGGGAGTAATAATTAGTTTACGGCCTTTGTCATCAGCAAGCGTAATTTCCTGTTTAGGAATAATAACAGTGCCAGAAGCATCCTGTGTTACCACTCCTACCTTTCTAAGTTCGTGACAAAACAGTAACGCACTGCCATCCAGAATTGGCACCTCGGTCCCTGATACTACTATTTCCAGATTCGTTATCCCAAATACCCACAAAGCGGCCATTAAATGCTCGACGGTGCTTACTGACCATCCATTGGTTTTAAGCACTGTAGCATGCATTGCAGGCTCTGGAACTATATCACCAATCCGTATACGCTGCGTAGGGTTATGAGCATTAATAAAGATAATACCTGTATGTATGGGAGCAGGAGAAAGCACTATAGTCGATACTGCGCCAGCATGTACCCCAATACCTTGTATAGAAACAGGAGCTTGAATAGTTTTTTGAAAGAACATCCTTATCCCTTAATCAAAAAAAAACGCAGAACGAATGTTCTGCGTTTTATATCTTTTATTGCAAGACACAATTATTTGGCGTCTATTCCAAAGCCTTCGATCTGGCCTTTATG
Source organism: uncultured bacterium (assembly GCA_903825355.1). Lineage (GTDB taxonomy): Bacteria > Babelota > Babeliae > Babelales > RVW-14 > CAIKAH01. The sequence goes on from CAIKAH010000008.1 coordinate 51,072, forward strand.
TGGATGCTCAGCGCCTGCATAAACTTTAAGTTTCTTAAGAATTTCGCGGCTTAATTTATTTTTTGGCAACATACCTTTTACGCCATGCCAAATCAAATAATCAGGCTTCTTTGTCAACATGTCGCGAGCGGCTACAAGCTTTAAACCACTACGGTAGCCAGAATATGACTCATACATTTTTTGTTTAAGTTTATCACCAGTCAAACGGACTTTTTCGCAGTTGGTAATGACAACATAATCACCGCCATCAGTGTGGGGAGTGTATCCTGGTCTATCTTTACCACGCAAGATATCCGCTACTTCAGTACACAACCGACCTAATACCTTACCACTCGCATCAATAACATGCCAACGAGGCTTGCGGTCTGCTGTTTTAAGAAAAAAAGCGCTATTCATATCCATGAGTGAATTCCAAAAAGTTATATATCGAAAAAGAAATAATTTTGCTCAATTGTAGGCCATTTTATTAATTTGGTCAAATAGAAAGAACTACTTACCATAAAAACGTCCTCTCCATAGCCTTATTAATTCAGATAGAAAACGCGCTTGGCTGTGTTATCTGTATGTTCTCCATGCCAGCCATGCCCCATACTGGTTCAGCCTGTGCTTTATATTGACAAGCAGCTTGCACAAAAGCCTTAAAGAGGGGATTTACCTTTAAAGGCCCTGAAGTAAATTCAGCATGAAATTGGCTCCCTGCCATAAACGGATGATCGGCTATTTCAGTAATTTCTACCAAATCCAAGTCATTATTAATACCAGAAAATACGACGCCTACTGCAGACAATCGTTCCCGGTAGGCATTGTTTACTTCAAAACGATGCCGATGACGTTCAACCACTTGTAATGCTGCATAGGCTTGATGTGCCTTAGTTCCTGGCACCAAGCTGCAAGGATAACTACCTAACCGCATGGTACCACCTAATGCCGTAACTTCTTTTTGCTCAGCCATAAGCGTTACTACCGGATCAGGGGTTAATTCATCAAATTCAAGGCTATTCGCTTGCGCTAGCCCCAATAACGAACGAGCCGCCTCAATCACCATAACTTGCATACCTAAGCAGAGCCCCAAAAACGGAATTTTATGCTCACGGGCAAAACGGGTAGCTACGATTTTCCCCTCTATGCCTCGCCTACCAAATCCCCCAGGAACCACTATCCCTACTACGGATTGCAGCTTATCCATAGCCTGCTCATAGCGATCACTCTTTTCTGGTTGTTCCAGATCTTCAGCTACAATTTCTACCAAATCAAGTTTATATCCTGCATGATATACCGCCGTTTTCAACGCATCAATCACACTCAAATAAGGATCACTATTGCTTATATACTTGACAATAAAACCAATTCGTAGAGCCTCTTTACTGCCTTGAATACGTTGGACATAAGACTGCCATGCTCCAATGTCAGCTTGCCGCACTTGTTGAATCTTAAAGTATGCTTGTATTTTAGACGTCAGCCCCTGTTTATCAAGATCTCCAAACAATGCAAATATAGGCTCATGGGTTAATACCTGAAACATGCGATCATAAACCATGCCACAAAAAAGCGAGCATGTATGCAGCGCCCGCTGATCAATATGCTGATCTGTCCTTAAGAAAAGAAAATCTGGAACTAGCCCAGCCCGCTTAAGTCCATTCATGCTGTGCTGGGTAGGCTTTGTTTTAATATCGCCGCTCCACGATAACGTAGGAACATATGAGAGATGACCATGTAGAAAATGTGTATTACCCAATACATCACGCAACTGACGAATAGATTCTAAGAAAATCTCAATTTCTAAATCACCAACAGTGCCCCCAATTTCTATCAGAAAAAAATCAACCGGATTTTCTAAAGACGCGCGTAAAATGCGTTTTTTAATAACATCTACTACATGCGTAGCAATCTGAATATTATGACCTAAGTACTTTCCCTGGCGTTCTCCCTCAAGTACTTCTTTGTAAATTTGCCCAGCCGAAACAGAAGAATGTCGCGTCAAGCTCATATCAAAATTACGCTCATAATGCCCCAAATCAAGGTCTGTTTCTGCGCCATCGGCTGTAACAAATACCTCACCGTGGACAGATGGAGACATCGTGCCAGGATCAATATTAAGATATGGATCAAGCTTCATCACCGAAATAGCATAATCAGCGGATTTCAATAAAACGCCAATCGATGAAATAAGCACTCCCTTACCCAGCGATGAGCACACCCCTCCGGTAATAACGATTAATTTAGTATTTCGCGCTTTGAGCCGTTGCAGCAATACTTGTGTTTCTTCCATTACTCTCTCCTCTCCACTCATTTTTTATTTTTTTACAACCTCATCAAGAAATTGCGCAATAGCAGTTTGATATGCCTCAGGCTCTTCACACATAGCAATATGTGCACTGTTCTCAAAAACCTCCAGCCTACCATGTGGCGTACTTTGAGCAAATTCTGCCATAGTCTCTGGAAGCGCTTCATCATACCTGCCACACGTAAATAATACCGGGCAACGTAATGACGCAAGCAACTCGCTGCGATCATAGTCTTTCAACGTACCTGTAGCCGTAAACTCGCTTGGTCCCCACATAGCACCATATATCTCAGCATTATCAAAAGCACCTGGCATTGGAACATTACGACACACAAATTGTTTATAAAATACTCTTGTTGCCATTTGATACGCTGGATCATCTGTTGTCCCAGCAGCCTCATGAAGCTGAATCGCGTGCTGCACATCACTAGGTAATTGCGCCAATAATGTTTTTGTATCACTCAGCCAACGCGGCGTACTGAGCAAGGGGCTGGCAAAAACTATACTTGCCACTTTTTCTGGGTAGCGCAACGCATACTCAAACACCGGCACAGCACCCCAGGAGTGCCCTAATAAATGAACTTTATCAAGATTTAAAGTGGAAATCAGCTGAGCCAAATCTGCAATAAATTGTTCAATCGTCCACAATTCTTTATTTGGCTTTCCTACACGAGATTTACCAATATCACGTTGATCATACAAAACTACTGGCAACTTATCTGCATGTGTCAGCAGCCCCTTTAAATAATCATGTTTGCAACCAGGCCCACCAGCCAGTGCAATCAAAGCTGCTTTATGTTCATTATCTTTGGTATAGCATTTTTGATACCACAGCTTGCCAGATGGTACGTCAATAAATCCTTCTTGCATTTGTACCTCTCCTGCAGCGTAAATAAACCCTGTTGTCATTACCAATACCCCTATCAATTGTTTAATAATTTGCATCAAATTGTCTTTTTATTTTCGTTCTTGCATTAATGCTTCTATATCTTCAACTTCTTTAGCTAGCTCATAGCTCAAACAAGCTGCCCCATCATCGGCCATAACATAATCATCTTCAATCCGCACACCAATGCCTTCTTCTGGGATATAGATACCTGGCTCGATGGTAAACACATCGCCTGGGCGCAATGGAGTAGTATAATCACCAACGTCGTGCACATCCAGTCCCATATAATGTCCAATTTGATGACAAAAATATTTACCATAACCACCATGATCATCCAAATACTTCATTGCCAGCCGACGCAACGATTTTTCAGGGTATTTTTCACTTCTCAAAAACATATCAGGCGTCGCAATAGATTCTATGTACAACTGAGTATCTAGTACCAACTGATAAATCTCACGCTGTCGGGGCGTAAAAATACCTGATACGGGGTACGTACGGGTCAGATCTGACGTATAGTTGCCATATTCAGCTCCAATATCCACAACAATTAAATCATTCGTTTTTAGCTCTTTATTGTGTTGTGTGTAATGCAAGACGGTAGTATTCATACCCGTCGCCACAATAGAGGGAAAAGCAGGACGCGCGCCAGCAAGCCCCGTAAATACGCTTTCAATGGCGGCTTTTACTTCATACTCAAACCTGCCGGGTGCAATCGTATCTGCGGCGGCCTTTTGAGCGATACTGGTAATCTGCACCGCTTTATAGATTAGATCCAGCTCATATTCATCTTTTGTTCTACGTAAATCATACAACACAGGGCAAGCATCAACATTAGCACCAAGTACAGGTAACCACTGCTGCAAATGTTTATACAAAGAAACTTGCATACTATTTTCTTCATTATGCATATCATGAAGCGTAAATAGCTTTACCCCCGGAACAATATATTTGTCCAAATCAGTTAATAATGTCTCATATTTTTCTGGCGTAAATAATACCTTAAATGAATATCCGGGATTATCTTTTCCTAAATAACGAATCTCTGTTACCTCAATTTTGGCCGCATCGTGAGGCCCTTCAACAAAGACTTGTACCCATTGTCCTCTTGGGGTACTAAATCGTGGTATGTACAGGATTTCCCGGCCATCAAAATACATACAAAGAATAGCTGCAGGCTCTGAAAGACCTGTTAAATAATAAAAAGAACTTTCTTGTCTAAATGAATGCCGCCCCATTTCAAAGCCAGCTGCGACCATAACCACCCCAGACGAAACCCCATATTGCTCTTTCAAACGTGCAATAAGTTTTTGTCGTCTATTTTTAAAAATACCAAACTTTACTGGTGGTTGAAAAACCATGAAACACCTTTCAAACAATTCTTTAGCAACTAACTCTTATATCGCGGATGAATGTACCAACTGAGGATTTCTTTTAAACTTTTTCGCAAATGAACCCAATGAATCAAGTCTTAACGAAAATACTATAGCTCGCTCAGTTCTACCAATACCACACTCTCTAAAGTTTTTTTCTTCAAATCCAATAAAGAATCCCCAGCAATGACCATCATACTCTAGTCGAACTCTATGAATAAGTGGCTTGATGCCATCAATAAAAAAAAGTGATGAGCGCTGTTGCGCATAAAATTGGGCTTCATAAACTAACGTGGCATACTTGGAAAGAGGAACGCCAGCATGTAATTGCAAAAAATGTGGAATCGTTGATAAGTATTCCCGCTTCTCCAGAAGCTCTCGCTTTTGAAACAGATAACTCACATTTATCTGCATTTTGCTAGCAATCATATTAAATGACAACTCAGATTGTAGTAATTGCAAATTAGGCCAATCATATTCCTGCTGTAATCCACATGAAATTTTATCATTCGAAAAGCGGCAATCATATTGTAATGGCGTTACATGTTGCTGTTGCAATGAGCGCAGCATATAAAAACGTCGATTGGTAGAAACAAAATCGTATCCTTGTCGCACCGCCAAATCCATACACCAATTACCTTTATTGAGGGTAAGATTAGTTTCTGCAGTTATGCTGTTAGTTGGATACGCTCGATCAAACCGATCGAGATGATACCAATTTTCTTGATAAAGACGAGGCACATAATGCCAGGTTACTAATGGTTGAGCAAAAAACAATGCATCGCTTTGTTCAAGATGACGAAAGGCTAAAGGAAACGCATACCCGGCTCCCCCAGCAAGATATGCCCGGTACCCTCCTCTAGAAAAAAGACTACCAGCTATCTCATTTTTTTTCTCATAGCGCAATTCTTTTTGTACTCCTGCTACTTGCATAACAGGCTTACAAAACGCTGTAAGCACTCCATAAGGCACAGGCACATCGCCTTTGATATGTGGTGCATACCTACAGCGTACCATATCGGCACGTTTATAAGGCAGGGCATCCTGTGCCTCTAAAAAACTATTATTTACAAAAATGCGGTCAACGGTTTGTTGCCGAGAAACAATATAATCCCAAAAAAAATCATGCCGATACTGCAACGGTAAACTGAACAAAGTCCTAAAGGTATTATTTATTTCCACATGGGGTAGATATCCTACGTGCGTTCGTTCCTCAATATCTTTTTTCACTACCTGGTGAGCACCAGGGTCGGGATCATCAATCTGCGCAATAATTTTTTGCAGCTCCTCACCTTTGATTGGTAAAAAACGCGTCCGATAGACCCGATTCCAGGCTCCTAGGGCAGATACTTGGGTATAGTCGCTTAAAGCACGCACATCAATACCGTTTAAGAATGCATCATCCACGTCGTCAGTATCACTAAAAAAATGATATTCCATACGCTTATCTGTACCAAAATCAGTACGTATCAGGGCCGCAGCATCAAACTGCGGAGTTAGCTTAGCATGCTGGTGAAAGCTTTTTCCTTTCATCCAAAACCCCCGCGTTGTACCTTTGCGAATCAGATTATTTTCATAAATATAGCGATCATGCACAATCACATAATGTGATCGCAGGTAGGTATAATCTTCAGCACTCCGATACCAACGAAATTCATCCGCAAATACAAACCCTTTTTTATTACGCCAATCAATACCAAAGGTAGTATCAGCCTGATCAGTTAATGTTTTATAATAATCCTGCTTAAGCCCTAATCCATAATCGTAATCAATAAGAAATCGCGGCAGTAAAAAACCTGATTTAGATGTTTTTTTTGCCCCCGTACCAAATTGCACAGGAATAATAAACTGAGGCACACCACACACCCAGTTTTTACCAATATTAAAGCTAACATTATGCGTTCTAATAAACGAACCCCGACGAAACATTGCCCGCTTTGCCCGAATATTCCACTCGGGATAAGTACGATCACAAGCGGTATATTCAATATGCCACATTTCCCAATCAAGGGCACTCAACTTCCGTGCTTTACGCGCCTTTGCAAACCCATCACGCATATGCAATCTAACATTAGTAGCCTCTCCTGTCTTCGTATCAATATTAATTGAAAAACTGTCAGCAAATATTAAAATGCCATTGTCCTCAACCACTACAGGAGCACCTGTTAAACTTTCTGCAAAAAGCTCGCGTGTTTCATGGAATGCTGTAATCCGCTCAGCCCAAACATGTAAATGTGAACCAATTTGAGCATCAACTGCTCCCTCGAAACAGGCATTTTTATGTTTAGTAAACAATTGTTTAACGCTATGAATGGTAAGCGTACGCTCTTTAGTGCGTGAAGAATTTCCTGTTTTATTTGCTTTAGCTTGTAGTATGTCTACACCACAATTCACCGCCAAAAGAAATAATATAGAGAGAAACACACCAATGCTTTTCTAGTAGGGGCGCCGGCCCTGCATTGCCTTGCCTATGGTAACCCGATCCATAAATTCAAGCGATGACCCAATAGGCACGCCACTTGCCAAGCGGGAGCATATCATTGTTTTATTGGGTATTTTAGACCAAATATAGCTCGCTGTTGCTTCACCCTCGGGAGTTGGGTTAGTAGCAAAAATAAGCTCTTTGATATCATTACTTAATCGATTAATGAGCGCAGTAATGGTCAGTTGATCGGGCCCTACTCCTTCAAGCGGACATAAGGCACCACCAAGCACATGGTAGAGCCCATTAAATTCACCAACATTTTCTATTGCCAGTAATTCGTGCCATGTTTCCACGACACAAATTACTGTTTTATCTCGTTTATCAGAGGCACATATCGTACACAACGCCTGCTTTTCTGTCCAATTACCGCATACACAGCAGGGTTGGATGACGGCTCGTGCTTCCACAATAGCATTACATAGCTGCTCAACAACCTTCGCATCGCTAGCAAGCAAATGTCCCGCTACCTTAAAAACGTTTTTTGACGCGAGGTAGGGCAAGCGTTGTAGGTGTCGTACTAATTTTTGTAAACTTGGCAATTGTGAAAGCATAGCACCTTCTTATTTATTGAAGAAAATCCTTCTAACATAGTCTTCAGCAATACCAAGCAAGTTGCTCGTTAATTGATAAAGCACTACACCCGCAGGGAATGTTGCAAATACCGCAGCAACCACAAATGCTAAGAACGTGGTCATGACTCGCTTCTTTTCGTCCACTACAGCCATTAAAGAATTTGACCAAATCATCGCCAAGCCAACCAGTAAGGGCAAAATGTAGTATGGATCGCGTGCTGATAAATCAACAATCCAGCCAACAAATGGTGCTTGATATAGATCAATATAGTTATTCAAAATTCTAAACAAAGCAAACAAAATCGGTAGCTGTATTAACTGAGGCAAACATCCCGCCATCTGACTTGCCGGTGACAAATCATGATCTTTATAAAACTTCATCAGTTCTTGATATTCCATGCTTTTATCATGGCGATACTTCATTTTAATACGCGTAATTGATGGTTCAAATTTAGCAAAATGATCCGTTTTTTTACGTGAGTAAATCATTAAGGGGGAGAACGGTAAACGCAATACAATAGTTAGCACAATAATCGCAATGCCAAAGTTACCAATTAGTGAATACAGATACGCTAGCAATTTGAGAAGCAACATACAGAGACTAGTAAACCACCCAAATGAAAGGAGTGGCGTCAAGCGTTCATCAATTGCTTGCAAGGAAGCTGGCTCTTTAGGCCCAAGATAAAACGAAAGATTCCATGCCATTTTTTGCGTAGCAACAGGACCTTCAAGAATACTTAGCAACGTAGTCGAATCACAACGTTTAATGTAAGCACGCTGGGTAAATCTATTAACATCACTCACTAATAGATGAGCAAAAAATCGATCTTGCCCTCCAAAGATTGGCTTCTTATCTAACCAAAACCATGCAAGCCCTTGACTAGCAGCTGGTTCGTGCGTCTCTACAGAACGCTTAGCTTCGTCCCACGCACAAATGGTCATAGTATCATCACTAATTTCTTTAATACAGGGAACCGGAAAGAACAAGCGGGGGGGTAGCTGTAACGCCAGCATGCTTTGGATCAAACATAACTGAGACATCACACCGATAATTATCATGATAAAATACAAACGTTTTGGTTACATGATACTGCTCGTTTTCAGCAGCAAATACTACTTCAACGCCGTCATGTCTATCTTTTTTACTTTTCAGCACATAATTAAACGGCGTTTTATCATCAACAGAAAGGAGAAAAGCTCCTTGTTGACGCTCCACCTCATCATGCACCTTTTTAGGATAAATAGTCCGAAGCGGTTTTTTATCTTTTCCATGATGATTCTTAAATGCTAATGACTCTATTACCGCGCCATTAGGAGAGAGGTGTACAACCGTTTTTTTAGTTTCAACCACAACATCCTGAGCAACAGCAGAAATACGTGCATTGTCAAATTTCACGCTAGTTACTAGCGGTTTATAAACAGCTTCAGCTGTTGGTACCTGTACTGGTTGACCAGCAGCCAACGAGCGAGCAGCGCCAACATCAACAGCCCCGCCTTGTGGATTCACTGGCGTCTTTTGCATAATATAATAATTAAAGATCCATACAGACCCAAGAGCAAGCGCCACCGACAATATAAACTTCTTATCCATTCAAAATACCCTTTGTCATGAAATATGCTATAAAATACGCTATTTTCAATTGAAAGCACATTGTAACAAAGATGCATCTTTCTTGCTAGGAGTCATTTTTGCCTCCCATGGTTTACAAAGCCAAACCTGCTGTGTAGGATATAATGGTTCTATTTATATATTATGCTAACAAAATAACCGTACAGGTCCTGGTATGCTGACACAAAGATATGCTCTGGTTGTTATCGCTACATTACTCATCGCTGGATGTGCAAAACATAAAACTAAAGAGACTATGAATGCTGAAGAGCTGGCTACCAAAGCACATGCTTACATCAAAAATAAGCGTCATGATGATGCTATTCAATATGTAGGCGAATTGATTTCACGGTATCCTGACCATGCCAAAGTAGGCAAATACAAAATTTTACTGGCAGAACTACAGTTCAAAGCAAAAAATTACCATGCCGCAAAAGAGCTTTACGATAATTTCAGCGAATTCTTCCCAGCAGATAAACATGCTCAATACGCACGCTACAAAACTATCCTTTCCTCTTTCTACCAGACACTGCCAGCAGACTGCGACCAATCATACACTGAAGAAACTGCACGCCTTTGCAAAGAATATTTAGCAAAATCACCTACGAGCAAATACAGCAAAGACATTGAAAAGATCTTTGCCCAAAGCCAAGAGCGCCTCGCTGAAAAAGAGGTCTATGTGTTTGATTTCTATCTGCGCAAGCAACAGTTTGATGCTGCCCGCAGCCGTTTGGCCTATTTGAAAGAAAAGTTTGGCAAAGAGGCCACCCTAGAGCCACGTATTGCTTACCTTGAATATAAGCTGGCACTCAAAGAAAAGAAGTATGATCTTGCCGACGAGCACAAAAATAAGATCTTAGCTAGTTACCCTAACTCTCGGATTGCTGAGATGACGGTACAACTAGATAATAGGTACAACTTCACGGTCTAAACAACTTCATGCTAGATACAACACTGCTCGGGCAAAAAGGTGAGGCACTCACGGTGGCTCACCTCCAAAAACAAGGCTTTACCATCCTTTCAACCAACTATCGTACACGCCGCGGCGAAGTTGACGTCATTGCCAAAAAAGATGATGTCATTGCTTTCGTTGAAGTAAAAACACGTGCCAAAAATTACTTCCCCCTCAGCCAGGTAATTACCAAACCAAAGCAACGTCGCATTGCCTCGGCTGCCATCGATTTTGCCCTTAAGCATCAGTTAACCCAGAAGATACTGCGCTTTGACGTAGCTATGGTTCAATACACTGATACCAGCCAAGAGCTGACCTATATCCCTAATGCCTTCCAAGCTGCTCGTCGGTAACTTTTTTTAACGCTGTCATAAAAACCACTTGTTTTCGCTAAAACCACACCACAATTGACCGTTTGAATATTTTATCCACCCGTGGTATCCTGAAAACGGTTAAAATATGATATTTTGTGACTTTAGAGAGAAAATTATGCTCAAAATCAAACACAACATGACCCTGCACCTTTTACTGCTCACTTTTATGATACATGCACCACTGCACGCAGCAACTGGCTCTCAATCACAAGAAAAAAAACGTGTACGAGATACTGAGCACGCAGCTACTATGGCTGAACCAGCAGCAGCAGCAACATACGATGCTGAAGCTCCTACCATTGATAACAGTGCTATTGCAGAAGCAGTACTATCAGCAATCCGCGGTGAAGATAGTGCCGCATTAACTACCTGTTGCTCTACAACGCCAAAAGAGATACTCATCACTATTCAATTGCCACATCCTACCGATAAAACTGTTCTTATTTCTCCACTAAAGTACATCACTACAGCATTCCCCCCAGCCGAACGCAAACCAATAGTGAGCAAGATGGCAATCATACTACTCAAAGCATACTCTAATGCTAGTGATACGGTTATTGAGCCTGTCGATCTCATTTTACAAAACCCCGAGATAGATGAAGAAACACGCTACCAGCTTTTCGTCCTTATACTCGGCGTAGATAAAGCAGTAGAAGAAGAACTGAAAATCATGTTAAAAAAATTGCACGATGCAGTCGATGTAGAAAAAAATATTGAAACCCTGCTACAACTCGGCAATCCTACCCTCCTCAAAGACAATTCTATACTACTTTTAATACTAGCTGGCATCATGCTTCTTGCATCGGAACAAGCACTTCCCATTGATGAAATGCTACGTGATAAGTTATTTAAAGAGTTCATTGCCGCCGGCTGCTCCGAGGAACAAAAAACATCAGCTATTGGTCAATACATCTGTAATAAATTTTTATGTAACACCCGCCCTATTTCAGCAGAAGATTTTGATATACTCTGGGCTGAAGCACTCGATGGAAATGCTACATGCCTAGGAAAAGAAAAAGACATACCACTTCATATTGCGATAGACAATATCCTCACAAGCGCTTTACTTGCTCACGATACCAACGATGAGCTCAAAACACAGATCAATGCTTTTTTTGCAAAACCTGTAGTACAGAGCCCTGAGCGCACCATTACTATGCGAGAGCACTTATCCTCCCGCAGCAAGGCATGGGAAGCATCACAAACTCCTTCAGCAACCCTTCTTTCACCAGAAAAAATCGCACTCGCGCATAGCCGTCTTCCTGCTCCAGTTGTTGACAAACCTACCATCACTGTTATTCCAATACCCGCGTTATTGCAAAGTTCTCCAATCGGCAAGGCATTGTACAAAGACAGTGCATCAAGTACATGGAGTAAATCTTGCAGCTTTTATGCCATTTTTCACCTCGTCAACCTGTGGCAATACAGAGATAATCCAGCTGCTCTAAAAGAGCGTCTTGGCCGTAATAACTTCAGTACATTTTTAAGCTTAACTCGATCGGCTGCTGATCTTGTCCCTATGCTCAGAGCACCGGAGGCTTTGCCTTGTACACTTATTCTTGATGATGAGAAACGATCCCGCAAAAAAGCCACTTACCCTACGCTCACTAAGCACTTAGATACTGCAGCAACTATACCGCTCGGCGGCAATAGCCTTACTGACGCCTTGCTTACCAGTTATAGCTTCCTCAGTGATGTTTCAGATCAGTCATTGCACTATGCTCCGGTAGTAGCTACTACCGGACTTGCATGGCGCGGGGATATTCCTTGTATAGATGGTTTGAGATTTGGCATCACGTACTGCAATGCAAATGGCGACCATAATACCGAGCATACGGCCTACCTGAAAGCAGCCATTGCCAAACCTGAAGCTTTTGTTTTTCCAGTGTGTATTGAAACGCCAAAACACATGAGCAGCGGACTTGCTTACAAAATAACTGATATACCAGGCCAACCAAAACAGTTTTATGTATTCTTTGCTGAATCCAATAACACTCCTGGCCATGAAAATAATGAATCTTCTACAAAGCCTGTTTCTTCAAAAAAAAGCGGGGCTTTTCATTTCGCAACTTTATTTCAACAATTGTTTGCCTCGTTAACAGATACACCAAGCAGAAATGATGTAGCAGTACTTGGGCCAGAAGAGACATTTCAAGGCGATGATGCATTTTGTCTATTGGAAAGCTGTAGACGACAAGTAACCTCCCCTGAACAGGTGTACACCTGGCGCTGTCCAAGTGAAGACATAGCACATATCGAAGCAGCGATTATTGATCATGACAGCCCACTGCTGGATAGACTTTGTGATCAATATGCAGCTAGTGGCATTGACCTAAATACTATCCGCATCAACCGCAACGTCCGCGGAGTTATGAGCGCTCAATCAGTCTCTTGCTCAGTATTAGGTATTGCAGTACTAGAAGACAATGCACAGGCAGTAAAGGTATTATGCTCTCATGGCGCCACACCACAATTGGCTGCACCACTACAATTCACCGATAACGTAGCTGATGCCTTTTCCCTGGCAATTTACCATCGCAAATGTAAGGCACTACAAGCCCTCTGCCAGTACGCCTCAGCAGAAATAAACCGCATAAGCGTCGATGATTTTGAAAGACCAACAGCACATGTAGCACTTTTAATGAAGCTACATAAATCACCAGAAATGGCTGATACCACGTATGAAACCCTATTAATTACCATGGCACAAGCACTGCTAGATCATCGTGCAGATCTTAGTGCAACCGAACATTTATTCAAGCGAACCTTGTTTCATTTTGCATTGGAAGAACACTACTTCAACTTATTTGAAATTTTATGCCAATACCCTCAGGCCAAAGATGTCATTAATCAATCAGACAGTTTTGGACATAGCACACTGTACAACATCCTCGATAATCGCAGCATTAATGAGGAACAACGCTATAACTTGACCAAAATGGCCCTTGATGCAGGCGCATATTACGATGAATCTCTTCAGCAAGAGGTCAAGCATCGAACCCAAATAAAGTTCTGGCGTCTTGAACCGAGATTGATTGAACTGTTGCAAGACCATGCACATTGAAAGGCTACTAGTAGAAATGCTTCTTGGGGATTCGCCCTTTAGCAGAAATACATCTAAAACGCGCTACTAAAAGCAAATTGCCGCAAATAACTAACTTAATTCTGAATGAAAACGCAACCGATCGTGTGCGATTAAGCGCGTAGCGATCACTTTAAACAGCGGAAGGGCAACTTCTGACGCCCACAATGAAGCCTTCTCTGGCTCTTTGATAAAGGTCACTATCACACGACGGTAGTTGCCGTGCTCAATAATACCACCAAAGCTGTACTGGTGTAATTGCGTTGAATACTTGCCATCAACAATACAGCGAGCAGTTCCCGTTTTACCCATAATACGCACCCCAGGCAGTTGGTGCTTTTCAGCCACTTTTTCCATAATATTTTTCAAATCAGCAATAGCGTCATCACGATAGAGCTTTTTGCCTTTACTACGCTTTTCCTCAAGCAGCACTGTTGGCCGCACATCATAACCACCATTTGCTACTATACAAAAAGCGCGAGCCAACTGCATAATCGTCGCCATCATTTCATAACCAAAAGACATAACAATGAGCGATGGCTTACTCCACTGTGCTGGTGGATTAACAAATCCTGAACGTTCACCAGGGAACTGGACCCCTGTTTTTTCACCAAAACCAAGGCGACGATAATGCTCATACAGTTTTTTATCTAACCGCTTAGCTACTTTTGCAATACCTACATTACTTGAATAGCGCACTACTTCATTAAACGGCAAAATGTTATTGCATTCTTTAAGCTTATGTAACAAGGTGTAGGTTGGATTTTCAATTTTTACACCATCAACATACCCAAATCGACCTTCGCAATCAATCTGTTCATCATAAGCCACCACCCGCTCCTCAAAAGCAGCCAGCGCACAAAATGCTTTCATTACTGAGCCAAGCTCATAGCACTCACTTACTGCTCTATTTTTCATTGCTTCAAATGCCGTCACTCCTTTTTTATTAGGATCAAATACAGGATAGCTAGCCAAAGCAATAACATCCCCAGTATCAGGATTAAGCACTACTGCGGTACCAGATTTTGCTTTCAATTCGGTAATTTTTTTCTGTAACTCATAAAATACAATTTCTTGTAAATGCCGATCAATCGTAAGCCCCAATTTTTTGCCCTGCTTGCCTGCATTAGTTACCGCCCGATCAAAATAAAATGCGCCAGAACGAGCATCTTTTTGCAAAGAGAGCGTCTTTGCTTCGCCCCCTAAATGATTATTGAAACTCAGCTCTAGACCTGCAATTCCTATGTTATCAATATCAGTCAAGCCAACTAACTGTGCTACCCCTTGGTAAGGATAGTAGCGTGCAAACTCATCAATGAAATGTATGGCTAAGTCAGTGCGTTTTTGCAAAGCTGCAGCTTGATTATCGGTCATTCGACGAACTAACCACAAAAAATGTTTATCAGGGTGCTTACAAAAACGCTTGAATACCTCGGGAAACTGTTTTTTTATAAACTGCATAGTAGAAGATTTTTTTTCTAAGGCACTAGGAACAATAAAGGCAGAAAGTGCCCTTCGATTAAACACTAAAGGGTATTGCAACGATGCATCAAATATAACGCCACGGGCAGGCACTACCTTAATTTGTAATTCGTACTGCTGGGCTGCCAATTCTTGAAAGAAATTATTTTGCTTGATTTGTAATAAAAAAAGCCGAGCCACCACTACAGCAAATAAGCTACAAAAAAACAAAAACACAAGCAACATGCGCAATTTATGATCTCGCCCCAGCATTACTATACCTTCTCGACAGTAACATTACTTAATGAAATCCATGCATCGAAAAAAGGTTTTTCATCTGCTGCCAATTGTAGGGATTCTGCCATTAACGACGTATCAAGCCGCGAAAGACGGTCAGCAATCATTGCTAGATCATGCTCTTTTCTCATAGATGACATAGCTGTTTTTTCCCATTTTGTTTTTTTTACTTCTCTTAGACACCGTGAGCTTATAGATGAAGACGAGATATTTTTATACCCAGACTGGAAAGGCAACGTAACGGGAATCCCACAGTGCGCAAGTACTGCTGCTGTGGAAGAAGTTCCCACAAAATCAACAACAGCAACACTCGTTGTTGAAATGATTGCTTCTAATGCTATAGGCAGCATGCCTTTCTGTTCTGCCTCCGTCATTAATGTAATAGGCTGTTGCTGTTCGTATAAGGAAACTAACAATTCATTACGCTCTTTTTCAAGCAGAGCAAATTTCCTCCCCAAACGCTGCTGCTCATACGAAGTCTTGATGTATAGGTTGTACTGGTAAATTTTAATAAATACGGTACCAAGAATAAGCAACAACCAAAGGTGTACTGAAATAAAACGAATCTTATACATAGCTATCCTAGGCTTTAAAATACCTTCTAAATCAAAACTATCTATACGAGGAGTTTTTTTCTAGATATTATTCTCTATTACAAAATCTGATACTTAAAACCTGCAAGGATCTCTTATGAAAAAAAAATTAGTTTCCTTTTTAGTGTCAATAACCGTTCTCGTTAGTTTTTCCAGCTGCGACTGGTTTAAAAAACACGATTCATGCTCATCATGCAGCAGGCACCAACATTACAAAAAAAAATCTGCAACAGAGCTTGTCCAAACAATCAAATCAAAAGCCGCATTTGAGCAACTTATCACTACCGCTACTCAGCCAGTGGTTGTTAAATTTGGCGCTCATTGGTGTGGGGCCTGTCAAGAAATGAAGCCTATTCTTGCAGAAGTAGCCGCTGCAACAAAAGACCGTTATATCATTGCCTCAGTGGAACTTACTGAAGTAAAAGAGCTACAAGAGGAACTCGGAATAAAGGGTATTCCGGTGATCTATCTTTATAAAAACGGCAAGGAAGTGCCTGTCAGCCACCATCCGACAGGAGTAATTAGCGCTGAAAAACTACTTATGTTTTTAGCCGAACACTTTGATAAAGCTTCTTAGCCTTCTTTATATTTGGAAATCATTATGGCCATCTTTATTACCAATACCCTAACTAAACAAGCTGAAGAACTGACCTTGGACAAAGCCAAACCGGTTAAATTATATGTCTGCGGCATAACCCCGTACGATCATGCCCACATTGGGCATGGACGTGTGTATGTTACATTTGATGTTTTTTTGCGCTTGCTACAGCATGAGGGATACACCGTAACCTATGTCAGAAATGTTACTGATATTGACGATAAACTCATCAATAAAGCTATGCAGCGCGGTGATGCCACTCAATTTGCTGCTGTTGCTCAAGAATATTATACTTCCTTCATACAGGCCATGGATAAGCTCGGTTGCAAACACCCGACAAGTGAACCGCGCGTAACGGGCTGTGTAGCAGGAATTATAACTTTTATCGAAGGACTCATTAACGCGGGCCACGCCTATCAGATTGATAATGACGTTTATTTTGATATCAATAGCCTTCCCACCTATGGAAAACTGTCTGGCCGTGATAGTGAATCTCTGCAAGCAGGCGCTCGTATTGATATAGATACCCGGAAACGCCATCCTGGTGATTTTGCCCTGTGGAAAGGCAATAATGAGCATGTATTTTGGGATAGCCCATGGGGCAAGGGAAGACCAGGCTGGCATATTGAATGCTCTGTAATGGCGCAACAAGAGCTTGGTCAAACGATAGATATTCACGGTGGAGGCATGGACCTTATTTTTCCACACCATGAAAACGAAATTGCCCAGTCAGAAGCACTCCATAAACAACCATTTGCTCGTTACTGGATGCATAATGCATTCATTAATATTAATAAAGAAAAAATGTCTAAGTCTCTTGGCAATAGTGTTTCACTTAATGACCTATTTGCTAAAACTGACCCTATGGTGGTACGGTTTTATTATCTGCAACATCAGTACCGCAATCCTATTGATTTTTGCTTTGAAGATTTAAGCGCTGCAGAAACGGCATATAAAAAGATTATTGCCCACTATGGAGGAACGCATCCGGCACAAGCCCTAGAGCAAGATGAAATTATTCAAAGCATGCTGGACGCTTTGCACTATGATCTTAACACACCAAAGTTTTTTGGCATACTCTTTGAACACATTGGGCGTGCACGAACAGATGTAGCATTTGGGCAAGCTGTTAAGCATATTTTACAGCAAGTACTTGGTCTTTCACTGCAGCCCCTTCCCGAAGCTGCGTGTGAAATAACACCAGAAATAAACGCTTTGCTGAGTCAACGTGAGCAGGCTCGCCAAGCAAAGAATTGGGCGTTGGCAGATGCCCTGCGTGATGAACTACTTGCCAAAGGGTATAAAATCCAGGACCGAAAGGCCTAATATGTTCAAGCAATTAGTAGTCATCGTATGTTTTTTGTGCACGATAGTACAAGCTAAAGAAATAGCAGTGACTGAACATCCTGAAAGCATGCTTATTAACCGGGCAACTACAAACAATCTCGCCGTTTATTTTTCTCCAAATGACAAAGTCACTGAAAAACTCATTTCCTTACTAGATAGCGCAAAAAAATCAATTTATGCAGCGGTATACATGCTGACTGATAAAAAAATTGCCGAAGCACTCGTTCGCACAAAAGAGCGAGGAGTTTCTGTACAGCTCATTATCGATCCAGTGAGTACTGGCGTATACGGTAAAGCAGATTATTTGGCTGCTAATGGTATATCCTTATTTGTATATCAACCCCCTCCTGGTAAACCGTGGTTTAACCCTATCATGCATAACAAGTTTGCTTGTATTGATGATACTATTTTATGGACAGGATCATTCAACTGGACAGTATCGGCAAATAGTACGAATGAAGAAAATGTAGTAATCAGCACACAGCCTACTATATGTAAAGCATTTCGTTCGTATTTTGAGGCTTTACGTAAAACAAAAACGTTACCATTTGTTCCTGCACGACAAAACACCCCAGTAAACAGTAGCTTGCATGAACGTGTCTCGCAAGCTCTTGCAGCTACAACTACTGATGAAGGATTATTTGAAGCATTAACTACCATGCTCCAGCAAAATAGCCCGAGCGGGACTACCATCTAGGCCATTCAGGAATAAAGGTAAACAAATAAGATCATAAACACCTGACTGCACATGCGCTAATCGTAGCCCCTCAATCAGTGCTATGCCAGCACCCAGCAATGTGGTATGTGTTTCATGACCTGGTTGGCTACGTTCAACGCCAAGATAATCTATGCCAATAGTACTTATTTTTTGCTCTACACAAAACATGCTGGCTGAATAATCAATAAAAACAAAGAGTGGATTAAATACATCTTCTGATGAACATAGACTATTACGTGTTTTACATAAAATGCGTTCACCTGGCTTGAGATCATGAAGAGCTAAATCAGAAGCAGTGATTTTTTCAACACAATGCGTTAAATCAATAACACGACATGCGCCAATCAACGGAGATAGCGACTGTTTATCAATAGTAGCTCCTGTCGCCAGAAAATGGGCTGGAGCATCAATATGCGTGCCCGTATGTGTACTAATAAGGACATGCGCTTCACGTACATGATCAGTTTCAAACTGCTTAGTCCCAGTAAAACTTACCATTTTTTTATCTTTGTACGCTGTCATAGTTGGTGAAATTGGCCAACTAATATCAATAATATTTGTGTATTGCATTATATTTTACCTACCGGATGTCCCCCAAAAGCACCACGTAACATAGCCACCATTTTAGTTGCAAAGTTACCACCAGTAGCACGTGACCATGCGCGTACTGCTAGAGATTTTTCTATGACTGGCAACTCAATACCATGTTCCTTAGCAATTTCAATAGTCCACTGCCCTGTTTTATTTTCACCGATTGCTCCCGAAATATGAGCAAACGCTTGATCGCGCACTAAAACATCTTCTGAAAGCTCACCAATCCACGAACGGATAATAGAGCCATGGTTCCACACTTTAGCTATAGCAGCTAAATCAAGCTCTTTATAAGCACCCTCTTTAAGCAAGTGAAAGCCTTCGCCATACGCTTGCAAGAGAGCATACTCAATACCATTGTGTACCATTTTTACATAGTGACCAGCCCCAACCGGACCAACATGTGCATAGCCACCTGACTGCATCGCAATTGCTTTAAAAAATAACTCACATTCCTGTACTACTGGGACATCGCCACCAACCATTAATGAATAACCAAGCTCTTTGCCATGTAAGCCGCCTGAAGTACCACAATCAATAAAATGCATCCCTTGTGCTTTTAGTAATGCGCTACGTCGCACACTATCTTTAAAAAAACTGTTTCCACCGTCGATAATAATACTGCCCGGCTTCAGTACAGCCAGCAGCTGTTCTAATACTTTATCAACCACTTCTCCAGCGGGAAGCATAAGCCAAATATATGTTGTTTTTGATCCCAATTCTTGAGGCGATGCAAGCAGCTGAATGCCAAGAGAACGAGCATCTTGTTGATTACTAAGAGCAGGATCAACACCAAACACCGTAACGCCCCCTTTAACCAAGCGTTCAGCAATAGCCAAGCCCATACGGCCAAGGCCAATAACACCAATTGTTAGGTTTTCCATATAATAGTTCTTTCTGTATCAAGCATACTCGTCGTATCTGGACCAGTACTGCCTCGTGCATACCGCTGTAGCAGCACCTGTTTATTACTAATTTGTTGAATAATACGCCATGCTAAATCAATTTCATCCGCACGCACAAATGCACACTGATCGCCACGCAAAACATCTGCCAGCAATACTTCATACGCTGCCGGAGTATTAGGACCAAATAAGGCCGCATGTGAAAAGTGCATATTAATTGGGGTTACATCATTAAATACGCCTGGTTTTTTTGCATTCAACGTTAAATACATGCCTTCATGCGGCTGAATATTAATGGTCAGATAATTGGTATCGGTAGGGCAAATATCTAATAGGCATCTGACAGGCTTAAATTTTATATGAATCGCCGCTTCTTTTTTTTCTAAAAATTTACCTGCTTTTAAATAAAACGGCACTCCGCTCCATCGTGGAGTATCAATAGAAATCTTAACTGCTGCAAAAGTATCAGTTGTAGAAGTAGGACTAACCCCTTTTTCTTCAAGAAACCCATCGTACTGCCCTAAAATGACATTATCAATAGACACTTTACTTAATACCGCTGCCTTTGCATCACGCAGGTAATCTGCTGTAAAATGCACAGGATCTTCCATTGCAACAAGAGCCAATAGCTGCAGCAAATGATTTTGTACCATATCTTTGAGCGTGCCATATGCATCATAAAATTGTCCTCGCCCTTCTATCCCAATTTTCTCACTAGCAATAATCTGTACCGATTCAATATGCTCAGCATGCCACAAGGGCTCAAATACACGATTGGTAAAACGTGCTAAAGCAATATTGCCCACAAGCTCTTTACCGAGCCAATGATCTATACGAAACACTTGGTGTTCATCTAATACTTCTGCAATAGCATCATTAATCTGACGTGATGATGCAAGACTATCGCCAAAAGGCTTTTCGTACACAATACGTTGCCAGGTCTGCTTTTGATCATCACAAAGCCGAGCACATTTTTTCACAAGACCATGAGCTGCAAGTTGCTTAGTAATTACCATAAAATGATGCGGCATTGTAGCTAAATAAAATAACCTATTAGCAACTAGATTATTTGTTTTTTCAACGGTAGAAATGAGTCTATTCAGCTGAGCATAAGCTGCATGATCATTAAAATCCATACGGTGATAGTAGGAGGCCTGTTTCATATGCTCCCATACCGCTTCTCGAAGATCTGGTACAAACATACGCGCTTGCTCAAACACCTGCTGCATAGTGGTATCATCCACCGAAACACCAATAATGGCAAAACGAGCTATAACACCAGAGGCTACCATTTTATAAATGGCAGGAATCAACTTGCGCTTAGTTAAATCACCAGTGGCACCTAAAATAATAAATACACACTCATGCTGCATTACACTGCCCTTTACCTGCATAGGGCCCCTTCACTAGATATGATTATCACGTTATTAAAATTCCCCGATTCACTAACTCAGCCCGTACTTTCGTATAATCGTCACACACAATACCATCAATCCCAACAGTCTTGCCCGCATCAATATTTTTAACTAAGTCATCAATAAACACACATTCATCTGCAATTAAATTATACTTAGTCAACAAGCTTTGGTAAATTTCAAGATCGGGCTTAGCAAAGCCAACTTGATAAGAAAAAACAGCCCCATCAAACACATCAAAAAATCCGGCGTGCCGCAAAATTGCTTCATGTGCAAAATCAGCCAAATTAGAAAGTACAAATACTTTATAGCCAGCAGATTTAACATCATGCACTATACGCAAACCATCAGCTAATGGGGTGAAGTATAAAGGAAGAGCTTCTAAAAATTTTTCTAGTTGCGCAGCATCGTAGGTAGAAGCAAGATTCTGAACAACTTCCGCACGTGTCAATTTACCGCGATCCATATCAAGCCAAGACTGTGTATAAACTGCCTGTGTAAGGTGATATGGCTTTTGCTCACTATCGACAAATATTTTTTCAATCAGCTCTCGCGGGTTAAAATAAATAAGTACCCCGCCCAAATCAAAAATAACATTTTTATAGCGACCAGTAGTTACTGCTGGCTGATACTCTTGATTCATTTCTTGCACTATATAGCCCCTTTTTAATACATACAGGCAAAAACATACCTAATTTTTGTCTGCTAAAAGGATGCTCATTTTTATGGAAAAAGCAATCTGCGTTTTGGTTAATCAACATCCGCAAGTGCATCAGTATCCATAGCCTCATAGAGTATCTCTGCTACTGCCGTATAACCAAAAAAATCTGCAATGCCGGCAGCGTTCTTTGCCAGCTGACTATTTACTATTGCAAGATCTGCGCCGAGCGCTATAAGGGCCATCACCACTTTTTCATGCCCATATTGGGCAGCATACATTAAAGCAGTCATATCATCGCTAGCTGCAGCATTAATATCAACCTCAGAATGCTTTAATATTTTAACTATATCTGCATGACCATGCTTAGCGGCATGTATTAAAGCATTCTTACCGTTCACATCCTGCAGGGAGAGGTCTGCGCCAAGTATTTTCAGCAATATCACCGTGCTCTTGTACCCGTTTTTTGCAGCATACATTAAGGCTGTTCGCCCCTTCACATCTTGAATATTAACGAATGCCCCAGCGTTAAACAGCAGCTGAACCATACGATCATCCCCATTTTTTGCTGCTTGCATTAATGGGGTCTCCCGCTTGTGGTTAACCAAATTTAAACGAGCACCGGCAGCAATAAGCCTTGCAACAATATGGAAATTACGACGCATAGCGGCGATAGCAATAGCAGTATTCCCATCCCGATCAACCCCATCAAGACATCGTGTCCCTATTGGCTGATTTTTATTAGTTGAATCATACCCTACGCTGCAGTATGCATCCACAAGGTCATAATATCCTGTGTCTACCAGAGTAAGAAGCTCGCTACTATCATCCGCCTGCAACATAGTAAATAAAACCAGAACCAATACCGAACAAAACCACATTAGTCGTTTCATTTTGATCTCTGCGCATTAATAATCTAATACCGTGGACTACAACACTACCTGTCTTACCGCGCCACTAAATCGGAGGTCAAGTACTGTTTTAAAAAAGTGTGTCGATCAACGCCTTTGTTATTATTGATACCCATAGCTATCGCACGAGGTTGGCCAATCAGTACACAATACTGCTTAGCACGGGTAATAGCGGTGTAAATTAAATTGCGCTGAAGCAAGACAAAATGCTGCATAAAAAGTGGAATAACCACCACCCGAAACTCTGAGCCTTGGCTTTTGTGAATTGAAATAGCATATGCAAGCACTAATTCACTCAGTTCTGAGAAATCGTACTCTATATCACGATCCCCAAATGAGACAATCATTTTTTGGTCTGCTTTATCAATACCAACAATGGTGCCCATATCACCATTGAATACAAACTTGTCATAGTTATTTCTAATCTGCATAACGCGATCACGTACGCGAAAGGTCGTACTAAAATAGGTAGTCTCTTGAGCAAGATCAGCTGCTGGATTAAGAATATGCTGTAACTCTTGATTGATACGCTGCGTTCCCACAACCCCTTTATTCATAGGCACTAGCACAACAGCATCATCTGGAGAAACGCCAAGCTTGGGTAATCGCTGAGTATAAAATGTTTTCAGAAGAGGAAAAATGTTTTCTGGCTCATCTTCTTTCACAAACACAAAATCTTTTTTTTGTCCTGGCCCAGCTGCCATAGGAAAATCGCCATGGTTAACTCGGTGAGCATTCACCACAATCATACTGTCCTCAGCCTGCCGAAAGATTTGCGTGAGTCGTGTTACTGAAACAACGCCAGAATCTATGAGATCATTCAGTACATTGCCAGCACCTACTGAAGGCAGTTGATCGACGTCACCAATGAGTACTAATGAAGCTGTCCATGGAAGTGCTTTAATGATGGCATGCATTAAAAATACATCCAGCATGGACGATTCATCAATAATGAGAACATCCAACTGAAGAGCGTTTTGCTCATTGTGTGTAAATCCCGTTTGCCCGGGGGTATAACCTAGCAAGCGATGCACTGTTTCAGACGTTCTGCCAGTACTTTCAAACATCCGCTTTGCTGCGCGTCCGGTAGGAGCAGCAAGCCTAAACTGAATCCCTTCTTGCTCAAGCAACTCAAGTAATTTTCTCACCAGCGTCGTTTTACCTGTACCCGGACCACCAGTAATAATTGAAACCTTATTTTGAAAACACGATAACACCCCACGCTGTTGGTCTTCATTAAGTGCAATTGCTTGCCCTTCTTGTTCCCGTAGTTGTTCGTACAATTTTTTGTGATCTACTGCCTGCAATTTATTTGGAAAGCCTTTCAGCCGTAACAACCGCTGAGCTATGCCGCGCTCAGCATGATAAAACTGCGGCAGGGTAACATAGTGCAATCCTTCATGCGAAAGCAGCTTAATTTTGTCTGCAATAAAAAGCTCTTGTAGCGCTTGCTTGACTAGACCAAGATACTCATCGCCCAACTCGAGTAGTTCAATGGCCTGTTTTTTTAATGCTTGTACTTCTGTGTACAGATGCCCACCGTCAGTTGCTTGCCCAATGCCATGCAGAACACCAGCTTTAACGCGTGGCATTGAATGTCTTTCTAGGCCGAGCTTAAGAGCAATTTGATCTGCCGTTTTAAAACCAACCCCCCAAATATCATCCACAAGGCAGTACGGATTTTCTTGCATTTTGGCAATAGCTGCATTCCCATAGGCTTTGTAAATCTTAGTAGCATAGGTAGCTGAAACATCTTTTGAACGTAAAAAAAGCATGACCTGAGCAATTTCTTTTTGCTCATGCCATGCTTGTACAATCATCTCAACGCGCTTTGCCCCAATGCCTTCTACCCGCAACAAACGGTTTGGCTCTTTATCAATAATCTCTAACGTATCTTCACCAAACGCATTGACCAGTCTTTCGGCCATTGCAGGGCCAATACCTTTAATCAATCCGGAGCCTAAATACTTTTGCACGCCCTCACGCGATGTCGGTTGCTGGGCAACACACTCAATCGCCTCAAGCTGTCGCCCAAATTTAGGGTGTGTTCCCCAGGAGCCTTTAACACTGACCAGAGAACCTTCATGCAGCTGCCCAGTAAACCCTTTGACAATGACATTGTCATGTCCTTTTATCTTAAGGGAAAATACCGAAAAACCACTATCACTACTTTTAAAAATAACGCGATCAATGGTCCCCGTTAACTCGGTCAGAGAGCTCATTATCCCTACTGTCGAGAGGTTGGGTTTACTTGAGACTGTGCAATAAGCCGCTTCATCTCTTGATTTATAATAGAACGCACTTCTGGCGTTAAGCTATTATGTAGATCGGTAAAAAACTTAGTAAATTCTTGGCAAAATTGCTTGAGATCATTTTTTGATTGAATGCTTGCACGGAGAAAAGCTAAGGGCGATGCTTTTTGTCTCGTCATTCCCCCCAAAATACTTTTGGC